>OMIO01000071.1 GCA_900299115.1 Methylocystaceae bacterium
CGGGAGTTTTGAAGAGGTTCCGCATCAATTGATGCGCAAGACTATTGCGCGCAGATTAACGGAATCTGCTAGAAATATTCCTCAGTTTTCACTCGATATCGATTGTGAAATCGATAATCTGATACGGATACGCGAAGATTTTAATGGGGATGCGCCAGAGACATCAGATGGTCAGCGTTTATGGAAAACCTCAATTAATGATTATTTGATTAAATCTTTAGCTCTTGCCTTGCAGCGCGTTCCGGACGCTAATGTAACTTATACGCCGGAAGCGATGTTGAGGCATAAACACTCAAACATCGGCGTTGCTGTTGCTGTGCCCGGAGGTTTAATTTCTCCAATCATAAATTTTGCTGAAAAAAAATCTGTGCGCGAAATTTCTGATGAGGTGAAGAACCTTGCGCGGCGGGCTAAAGATCGGGCCCTTAAACCAGAAGAGTATGAAGGCGGGGTCACGTCGATTTCTAATTTAGGCATGTATGGCGTCAAACGTTTCAACGCTGTGATCAATCCGCCTCAATCAACAATTCTTGCGGTTGGTAAAGGAGAAGACCGCGGGATCGTACGCGATGGCGTTTTAATCGCGGCAAAAGTCATGACATTGACCCTGACATGCGACCATCGAGCGATTGACGGTGCGCTTGGTGCGCAATTACTAGCAGAAATCCAGCATTTTATTGAGCATCCTGCAAGCATGTTCGCTTAATTCGCATTAATGTCTCTTTTAGAGATTGTTTCTTAAATTATTAGGAACTGCGGCGTTATTACTGTTTTTTTGTTTTGGAATTTTTTAAAGGACTAGACGATTCCAGATCTTAGGCTCATATAAGCCTAATCCTTTTTTAGATTGCTCGGCTATGACGAACGAACAAGACATTCTTAAAGCGCTTGAAAATATTTACGCTCCAGGAGGCATTTCTCTAACGCGTGTCGTTAGCGGAATTGTTATTTCTGATGGAAAAGCCTTTGTTTCCTTGACTGGAGATCCCCAAAAGCCTCAGCCTTGGGAAGTTGCGCGTCGCAACGCTGAAATGGCGATTAAAGCGCTGCCTGGCGTCGAGGCGGCTATTGTAACCTTGACGGCGGATCGCGTCGCAGGCTCTCGTCAACCGTCTCATAAACATGATCATGATCATGCCGGACATGATCACGGACATAAACACACTGCTGCGCCGCCGCCCTCGCGCCAATCCTCATCTTCTTCCCTGGCGAATGTCCGATTTATGATTGCAGTTGCGTCGGGCAAAGGCGGCGTTGGTAAATCGACGACAGCAGTCAATCTAGCGTTAGGTTTGTCCGCGCAAGGCTGGCGTGTTGGGCTGCTTGATGCCGATATCTATGGGCCCTCAGCCCCGAGGCTTTTTGGCCTTAATAAGAAACCTATAGTCGAGGAAGGAAAGCTCCTTCCGCTTGAGGCTCATGGCGTTAAAATCATGTCCATGGGTTTCTTGGTTGATGAAAAGACGCCAATGGTATGGCGGGGGCCTATGGTTACCCAAGCGCTCATGCAAATGTTAAATGAAGTTAAGTGGGGCGAACTTGACGCCATGATTATTGATATGCCCCCGGGCACAGGCGACGTACAGCTCACGATTGCGCAGCACGCCGCACTGTCAGGCGCCGTTATTGTTTCTACCCCGCAAGATCTTGCTCTGATTGATGCGCGTCGCGCGGTCGCTATGTTTCAAAAAGTTGAAACGCCAATTTTGGGCGTGATTGAGAATATGAGTTATTTCCAATGCCCACATTGTGGTGGACGATCGGAGATTTTCTCTCACGGCGGCGCGCGTCATGACGCAGAAAAACTTTCTGTGCCGTTTTTAGGCGAAGCCCCGCTAGATATGCGCATTCGAGAAACGTCTGATGCAGGATTGCCGATCGTAAGCGCTGACCCTAATAGTCCTCAAGCCGCCGTTTATCTGGGGCTTGCGGCAAAAATCAAGACGCTTTTAGAAACACAGAAAAGAAAACAAGCGCCCAATATTGTTGTTGGATAGTCGCTTTAACCTGAATGCGTTATGACTGGATCAGATATCTTTGAGCAAAAAAATTAAAGTCGCTTGAGGACAGATTTTTTTTAAAAAACATACCGTCCTGTTATCAGATCTCTTGATAAAATAGATGTCATCTTCTTTGGATCGTTTAAAATTCGGCCAGAGCAAAGTAAAAAAATCATATCAACATATCGCCAGATGTTAGACTATATTTTAAATTCAATTTAACGCCCAAATCCGCAACCTTGCGAGCTTAAGAAGAAGGCTGTAACTTAATAGCCTTGGCGAGGGGCGCCGCTTGGGCGGCTGAGATGGACCCGTCGAACCTGATCCGGATAATGCCGGCGGAGGGAAGCCAGTTTAAAGGCGGCTTATACAGTCGCCTGTGCTGATCTTTTCTCTGACTTAAAGTCTTTTCCGCTCCCTTTGAAGGAGTGAGAGGGAGTAATGGGCAGATGAATATCCACGACAAGCGCATTGCTAAACCCAGTTATGTAACAACTGGGCCGATTGGAAAATCTCGCAAGCTTTATTCCTCGCCCGTTGGGCGCCCGGATATTCGCGTTCCCTATCGTGAGATAAGCTTAGAGGCTGGCTCAGCTGAGGCTCCTTTGAGAATTTATGACCAGTCAGGTCCCTATAGTTGCGCTCAATTCCAGCCGAATCTTGAATCGGGCCTGCCGCCTACACGGACGTGGTTAGCCAAGCGGGAAGGGATAGAGACTTATCAAGGGCGCGCAATTAAGCCTGAAGATAATGGCTTCGTTGAGGGAGAGAAACTGGTTCAACCTTGTCCCGCGCATCGTCCCCTATATCGCGCCGCCGGTTCTGCGCCTGTTACCCAGCTCGAATTTGCGCGTGCAGGAATAATAACTGAAGAAATGATTTTCGTCGCGCATCGCGAAAATCTTTGTCGTGAAAAAGCTTTTGAACAAGCCCAAGAGAGACTCGCTGATGGCGAAAGCTTTGGCGCTGACATCCCTGAGTTTGTAACGCCAGAATTTGTGCGTCATGAAATTGCAATTGGTCGAGCGATTATTCCAGCAAATATCAATCATCCTGAACTTGAGCCAGTAATTATTGGCAGAAATTTTCTTGTAAAGGTCAATGCTAACATAGGTAATTCAGCCGTTACGTCTTCAGTTGCAGAAGAAGTTGAAAAAATGGTCTGGTCCGCGCGTTGGGGCGCAGATACAGTGATGGATCTCTCCACCGGCCGGAATATTCATAATATTCGCGATTGGATCATACGTAACGCCAGCGTCCCGATCGGCACTGTGCCGATTTATCAAGCTCTCGAGAAAGTTGGCGGCGACGCTTTGAAGCTCGATTGGGAGGTTTTTAAAGATACGCTTATTGAACAAGCAGAGCAGGGCGTTGATTATTTCACCATCCATGCCGGCGTGAGATTGGCTTATGTTCCATTGACCGCAAATCGCGTTACAGGAATTGTATCGCGTGGCGGCTCTATTATGGCGCGTTGGTGTCTGTCGAAACATAAAGAGAGTTTTCTCTACGAAAGATTTGATGAAATCTGCGAGATTATGCGGCGCTATGACGTTTCTTTTTCGCTGGGAGATGGTTTGCGACCGGGCTCAAATGCCGATGCAAATGACGCAGCGCAATTTGCAGAGTTGGAAACGCTTGGCGAATTGACCAAAATTGCTTGGGACAAGGGATGCCAGGTTATGATTGAGGGTCCAGGTCATGTGCCTATGCACAAGATCAAGGCCAATATGGATAAACAGCTTAAAGTTTGTGGTGAGGCGCCTTTTTATACGCTTGGACCGCTCGTGACAGATATTGCGCCTGGTTATGATCATATCACCTCTGGCATAGGCGCTGCGATGATCGGTTGGTTTGGCACGGCTATGCTGTGTTATGTTACGCCAAAAGAGCATCTGGGATTGCCAGATAGAGATGATGTTAAAACTGGCGTCATTACCTATCGCATTGCCGCGCACGCCGCTGATCTCGCCAAGGGCCATCCAGGCGCGCGCGAACGTGACGACGCCATGAGTCGGGCGCGTTTTGATTTTCGTTGGAATGATCAATTCGATATTGGCCTCGATCCAGATACCGCCCGTAAATATCATGATGAGACAATGCCGAAAGAAGCGCACAAAGTTGCGCATTTTTGTTCAATGTGCGGACCAAAATTTTGTTCAATGCAAATTACGCGTGATTTACGACAGGAGGCGGCGCTCATCTCAGAGCGTGAGAAGGGGATGGCGGATAAGAGCGAAGAATTTATCGCTAAAGGCGCGGATATTTATATTCGTGAAACCACCACTTAAGCAGTGTTCAAACTACTAATTTTTATCAAATTAGTTTTTATGACTCTGACGCGCTAGAACAGGTTCAAAAACGTAATGTCTGACTGTTATTAACGCGTTAAGATCTTTGGGGAGTTCTTTATGGGCGTTGATCAACGGCAAGCTACAATCGGCGTTGTCACAATTTCAGATAGAGCCAGCGCTGGATTATATGAAGATAAAGGCGGGCCAGCCATTGAAGCCTATTTTAACAAAATATTAATCACGCCGTTTCGTTTTGAAAAAAGAATAATACCGGATGGCTTTGAGAGTGTTCGCGACACATTAATCGATTTGGTCGATCAATTTTCCTGTGATCTCATCGTAACAACAGGCGGTACGGGGCCAAGTCCCAGAGATCTTACGCCCGAGGCGACGCGCGCCGCCTGTCCAAGAGAATTGCCGGGATTTGGCGAATTAATGCGAAAAGTCTCCTTAGATCAGACGCCCACCGCAATTCTTTCCAGACAAATTGCAGCCCATCGCGACAAATGTCTCGTTGTGAATTTACCGGGAAAGCCAGCTGCAATTGAGCTCTGTCTGAATGCGATTATGCCAGCTGTTCCCTATTGTCTGGATCTCTTGGGCGCGGCTTTTATCGATACAGATCCAGCCTGGGTTAAAACGAAGCGGCCGACCAATCAATAACTATCCGATTAGGTAGGTATTTTGTCCTTATCAGGCTTATCGCTCATCTTCTCTTCTCCTGTTACGGCCTGTATAGGAGATGACGCTTCGTCTATGTTTGAAAATAAGGACGGAGGCGATTTGGCGGAGAGAGCAAAAAAATGAGCGACTTGCGTCTGGTTCTTGTCGGCGCCGCTGGACGGATGGGTCGCATGCTCACCCAGGTGATACCCGACACGCTTGGGTTGCGCCTTGTCGCCGCTTTAGAAGGCGAAACCGCGCCGACATTGGGCGCAGATAGCGGAGCCGCCTTTGGGCAGGGCGCTAATGGCGTCGTTGTGAGCTGTGACGTCTCTGCGGCCCTCTCGCAAGCCGATGTCATTGTCGATTTTTCACGACCCGAGGCGACTGTTGTTATGGCGCAGGCGGCTGCCAAAAATAAGGTTGCGCATATCATCGGAACGACCGGTCTGACTGAAGAAGATTTAGAAAAAATTGCCATCGCTGCAAAAGAAACTGTGATTGTGCGCTCGGGTAATATGAGTTTGGGCGTAAACTTACTTGCAATCCTGGTTGAACGGGCGGCAAAGGCCCTTGGTCCAGCATGGGATGCAGAAATAATAGAAATGCATCATCGACAAAAGGTTGATGCGCCGTCTGGAACAGCCTTGTTGCTTGGTGAAGCGGTCGCGCGAGGTCGCAATATTGATCTTGCCGCGCATAGCGTTAGAGCGCGGGATGGAATAACAGGACCCAGAACGCCAGGCGACATTGGTTTTGCAAGCCTGCGCGGCGGGACGGTTATCGGTGACCATTCTGTTATCCTTGCAGGCGCCGGAGAGCGACTGGTTTTGTCTCACCATGCCGAGGACCGCGGTATTTTTGCGCGCGGCGCGTTAGCGGCGGCTCTTTGGACCCGCGGTAAGTCTCCTGGACTTTACTCAATGGCCGATGTTCTTGGCCTGTCGAGTTAAAGAAGGACAGAGACAATGAGCCTCACTCGTACGTTAGTCTTGGTCCGTCATGGTCAAAGCGAATGGAACGCAAAAAACCTTTTTACTGGTTGGAAAAATCCAGATCTAACGCCTTTAGGCGTGCAAGAGGCGCGTCAGGCTGGAGCTGAGTTAAAAAAATTAGATCTTTTATTTAGTGTTGGATTTACTTCTGCATTAGTGCGGGCGCAACACACACTCTCTCTAATCTTTGAAGAGCTGGGACAATCAAATATCCCAACGATACGCGATCGCGCTTTAAATGAACGTCATTATGGCGATTTGTCTGGCTTGAACAAAGATGAAGCGCGAGAAAAATGGGGCGAAGAACAAGTGCGCCTTTGGCGGCGTTCCTATGACGTATCGCCGCCAGGCGGGGAAAGTCTCAAAGATACTGTCGCTCGGGTTCTGCCCTTTTATTGTCAGCGAATTCTTCCCCCTGTTATGCGGGGAGAGCGCGTTCTTGTTGTCGCTCATGGCAACTCCCTGCGCGCCTTGGCGATGGTGCTTGATCAATTAACCTCAGAGACAGTTTCCACGCTTGAGATTTCAACAGGGGTCCCCATCGTCTATCAGCTTAACGCGGACTCGACGGTTGCTTCGCGACAAGTGCTTCATCATAAGTGACCGCTGATATTAAATATTTAGATCTCGATAAACGCTGACTTCTTTTTCGCGCGCTACCCGTGCGTCATCGCCAGACTTAATCCCCCGCCACACATCAAAAATCGTTGCAAGCGTTGTCAGTAAACCAATAATTTTTCCAAAAATCAGCCCGAATGGAAATATCAGACGGTCGAGCGGCAGAATAAATTGCCCTCCAATAAAAATCAGCGTTGCATTCATGAAATAAGCAGGACGATAGAGATTGTTTTCACGCCAGGCCTGACGCGCATAGGGACGCGATTTTCTCTTTACTGCACGGTTGTATCGACGATTAGTCAATAAACCAAATAGTCTGCGTCTTGGCGGCAAGGCGTCTGGACCAGCAAAAAGCTCGTCATAGCTTCTAAGTTTTGAAACATGCGCGATGAACGCAAGGATTAAATTTCCCGCGACAAGAAAAACCTTAATCCAAATTATAGATAGCGCTAGCTGAGCGCCAATATCGACAAAGAATAATTGTAAAAAAGCATTAAGTAGGAAAGCCGACCGATGAAATGCGGACCGGTTCATGTCTTGAATTTTTTCATCAATAAAGTTTGCGCCTGGCTTTGTGGACGATAGAGTGATGAGTATGTGCTGCTGTTCTTGAGATAATTTCCAGTGGGTCTGTAAAGCCGCGATATTTTCCTCCGGCTTGCCGCGTTTTATTTTAAAAGTTGTGAATGAAAATAGCTTTGAAAGCTTAGTAATAATGCTGCGCGCTGAGGCATAGCTGCTCGTCACTGTTTCAATTAGTTTTTCAGGTTCAGAGCTCATCAGTAATCCAATATTAGGATTTATTTTGCCAACTTTATAAGATGCTGGCTAGAGTTGCGAAGGTTGCGCGCGTTATCGAGAGATGCGGGTATTCTTACCTCGCGTGGGAAAGATTGAGTAGTTATAGATTAGCTGAGGCGCCAATACGCCAAGCGCTAAGCTTAAGGCAGACCAATGTATTGTCATGAAATCCCCGGTTTTCCTGGCGCTTTTCATTATCCTGGTTTTTTAACTCAAAGCGCTCAACATGACATGAGCGTACAAATTATTAAGATTATACAACAAGCTCCTTTATTTGTTTCCTACATGCCTCGAACGGGCGTTCCAATGTCAGTTCGCATGACAAATTGCGGCCCGCTAGGGTGGATGAGCGATAAAACGCTAGGCTATCGCTATGTTAGCGCCCATCCCGAAACGCTCCGCCCTTGGCCCGCCATTCCCTCTCACTTGCTCGAAATTTGGGATGAGCTCACGCGCTATCCTAAGCCGCCAGAAGCGTGTCTTGTGAATGTTTATAATCTTGACGCGAAGATGGCGCTGCATCAGGATCGAGATGAAATTGACCTGGCGGCGCCCATCCTGTCGTTGTCATTAGGCTATGATTGCCGGTTTCGACTTGGCGGCCAAAAGCGCAATGATCCTAGTGAAACTTTTGTCCTTTCCTCAGGCGACGCCCTCGTTTTAAAGGGCCCGGCCCGCCGATGTTTTCATGGGGTGGACCGTATCTTGCCAACAATTGGCTCTGAGCTCGCATCGCCGCTCGCGGATTTTGGCGTTCGGCTTAATCTCACCCTTCGACGCGTGAACGAATAGCAGCGCAGGAAATGCCTCGACTTCAGTTTCAGTTCATTAAAACTGGCGTATAACAGCAGTCTAAGAGGCGCGATTCGAGGATATTGTCTCGGAGGGGGCCTTCGTTGTAGGTTCCAGCCGATAGAGCCAGAGCCTAGGTGAAACAGGCTGCTAAGAATTTAAAAATCCGGCCGCCAAAATAAGGCGGTCGTCACTGAGGAAAGGAACGAGGATGAAGCCGATTACCCTGCTGACGTTCGCCGCGAGCGTCGCTTTCGCCGTATCAACCGGCCAGGCTTTCGCTGCAGGCGACGCTGCTGCGGGTGAAAAAGTATTTGCCAAGTGCAAGGCTTGTCACCAGGTCGGAGAGAGCGCCAAAAATGCTGTCGCCCCACAATTGAACGGTCTTGATGGTCGTGCCGCTGGCGCTGCTGAGGGATACAATTACTCAGAAGCCATGAAGGGATCTGGCATTACTTGGAATGAGGCGTCATTCAAAGAATTCGTCAAAAATCCAAAAGGCAAAGTCGCTGGCACAAAAATGATCTTCCAGGGTCTTGCCTCTGACAAGGATGGCGATGATGTTTGGGCCTATCTTGCTCAATTTGGCGCTGACGGAAAAAAGAAATAACTTTTATTCCGCAGTTTGCTTTAATGGAAAGCGGCCTCATGAGGGCCGCTTTTCTTTTTAACGGCTTTTACATTCCAACAAGAGGAGCCCCGTGACCAGGAAAGCTGACCCGATCGCTACTGATGCAATGCAGCCACTGGAAACCTTACCCGTTTTTTATCCATTGGAGGGAAAGCGTGTTTTGGTCATCGGCGGCGGCGAGGGAGCTGCTTGGAAAGCCGATCTTGTTGCTGCAACCAGCGCGCGCGTTGAAATTTTTACGTCATCGCCCTGCGACCGTGTCAAAGAAATCGCCCAAACGCGCGCAAATGTCACTCTCCATCTGCGTTCCGTA
>OMIO01000072.1 GCA_900299115.1 Methylocystaceae bacterium
ATTTATCATAATTTACTGCCGCAATGGGAATGGCGTCCACCAAGCGATAATGTCCTCGATCCGCCCGCAATAACTATTAAGTGGGATCGTCCCAGCCTTTACGCTATAATACGCCTCCCAAATGGACATAAACTTCACATTATAAATTCTCATCTTCGCGCTCCACGACCCGTACCAACAATTACAGTCCGCGGTCTTGGATCCAATCGTTCATGGATTTTGGGACAATTTATCGCTCTAATGAAAAGAGAGGGACAGGCCTTAGAAATAAGACTCCTGTGCGAAACAATTTTCGATCAAGATCCACAGGCGATGATCGCTGTCTGCGGCGACTTCAATGCCGATCTCCATGATGCGCCCTTACAGTTGCTTCGCGGACAACAAAATGAGCTTGAACCGTCTCAACGCGAATTGAATAGCCTTGAATCCAAACTAGCGACTACTCTTGCCTACAGCGTCATTCACGCAGGAAAAGCTAAATTACTGGATCATATTCTCGCTTCTCAAACCCTAACAAAAACATGGACGCAGACAAGTATTTATAATCAAGATTTAGAAGATGAAGTTTTTTCACTTGATCCAATTATGGGCTCGCTCCACGCCCCAATTGTTACGCAATTTGAGTTTAAATAATATTCATCACGAATAATATCTATCGCCGTCAAGATTAATGCGGTGCATGAGATAACAGAGACAGTCCAGCTTTACGGCCTGCGGATCACACGTCAACATAGCTGGGATCGCGGCTTTATTTAGCAAAATCTTACCGTCCATATAATCAAAATATTCGCCAGGAGGGGAATCCAAGCCGTCGCCAGGCAATATTTCTAGTTTATGAGAACCATTTTCAACGAAACCAAAAAATTCACCTGCTGCTAGATCTTTAAAATTTAATTGATCAATATCTTTACGAAAAACAAAATCGGCGCGCTGACCATCAAACGATATAGAGGCGTCGCTTGGCGGCTTAACAATGGCGTAAGTACGCAATAGATCAATTTGATCTGGCGCTTTGATCTCATTGTCAAAAGCCTTCAGATCCAAACAAGATTCAATCAAGCGAACCGCCTGCTGTGTTGCAGATTCTTTACCAGCCTTCCCACATTCAACCGTCACAGCAGGACAGAGCGTGGAAAAAGCCCCCGTATGCGTCCCAAAGGGCCGCTCGAAATGAACGATATAAGAAGAAAACATCCGGGCCAAAGCGATGAAATGCGGTTCAAGTTTCGGCACGCATCCATAAGGCGGATTAAAACCCGTATTATTATGAATATCGATGCTTGCGACTGGGCGCCGACGAGCAGCATAATCAAATATCCACTGCGCCATAGCGATAAGCGGATCGTTGATAATCTTTGTTCCTGGCCAAATGCGGTTATAATCTAGCTGACCCGGCAGCGTGCGACGCTGCTGAGACGCCGCGCGGACATTGCCGATAAATAATAATAAAGAACGATTAAGCCCTCCGGCTAATTGCCGCTTGAGGACGGTCTGTATTGCACTTAATCCGCTATCCTCATTGCCATGCAAGAGCGTTGAGATAAAAAGAGGTCTTGGATCCTTGCCTGGAAGGTCAAAAAGAGTGGGCCCAGGCAATAGTTCTATGAGCCTATCCGCGGGAGAATCCAAAAATCCCTCAGGCAGCTGATGCAAAACTGCGCAAGGCTGATCTGCGTTATGATAAGGTCGCTTACTCATGAATAACTAGTCAGTCGCATTGATTAGATAAGATTTTGACCAAACACTCTTTTATCCCAACCCGCTATCTCAATTGCGTAGTCTCAGACTGGCCCACAAAGACAACTAAACACACAACGCCAAAAAAAATCCAGTAAATATAAAGGACAAACTGATTTATTATAAGGTTTGCCAAGGAGGCGCGCGTTGTGTGCAGCTATCAGCTAATTTAGAAAAAAATAAGAAACTGATCGAAAAACGTTAAGGAATATTATCAAAATCATCAAGCCAGGTCTGCGCATGCGCATCGCTAGGCGCACGCCAATCGCCCCGAGGAGATAAAGAGCCGCCCGAGCTTACTTTAGGGCCATTCGGCGCAGCAGTTCTCTTAAATTGGCTCATTGCGAAAAAACGCTTGAGAAAAATCTCAAGCCAGAGCTTAATTTCTTCTAAATTGTATTGATGACGCTCGTTTTCTTTAATTGCGCTCGGCCAAAAGCCTGATTGCGCGTCGCGCCATGCGCGCCATGCTAGAAAAGCTATTTTCGAAGGCGAAAAGCCATATCTCGTCACATAGAATAAATTAAAGTCCTGTAATTCATAGGGACCAACGACATCTTGCGTGCTTTGTAAATCCTTGCCTGGTATAAGCTCAGGAGAAATTTCTGTATCTAAGATGTTATAGAGAAGTTGCGTCGCTGTTTCGCCATAACGGCCTTGGCTGGCGCACCAACGAATGAGATGCTGGATGAGCGTTTTTGATACAGAAGCATTCACATTGTAGTGCGACATCTGATCGCCGACGCCATAGGTGCACCACCCTAACGCCAATTCCGATAAATCGCCCGTACCGAGCACAAGCGCGTTATTTAAATTCGCTAAACGGAACAAGAGCGCGCTTCGGGCGCCTGCTTGTACATTTTCATAAGTCGCGTCATAAAGATCCGCGCCATCAGCAGCTGGATGCTGAATATCTCTTAACATTTGCATCGCCGCGCTTGAAAGATCGATCTCATGGCCCGTTACGCCAAGTTCACGCATCAATCCCCAAGCATTTGCTTTTGTTTTACTCGTCGTTGCAAAAGCCGGCAAAGTATAAGCGAGTATATTCTCACGCGGCAACCCCAATCGTTCCATAGCTGCAATCGCAACGAGGAGCGCATGAGTTGAGTCTAAACCTCCTGAAACGCCGATAACAACTTTTCTGATATTTGTCGCACGCAGGCGCTGTTCAAGCCCGTGCGCTTGAATATTAAAAGCCTCATAACATAATTCACTTAATCGCATCTCGTCAGACGGCACAAAAGGAAATCTTTCTACGCGCCGTAAGAAACCTAGATCTCGATCACGCGCTAAATTGAGCCTAAATTTAATGCGCCGAAAATTCACATTAGAGCGTTCCCGATCAGCACAATCACCAAAAGAACTTTGACGCATGCGTTCTGCTGCAAGCAGACCAAGATCTAAATCCGCGACAACGAGTTCGGGTTGTGTTGAGAAACGGGGAGCTTTTGCAAGTAAAACGCCATTTTCATGGATCATAGCCTCGCCGTCCCAAGCAAGATCCGTTGTCGACTCTCCCTGACCCGACGCAGAGTAGAGATAAGCAGAGAGACAACTTGCAGAGTGCGTTGCGCAAAGCCGCTGTCTGAAATCAGACTTGCCAACAATTGCATTGGAGGCCGATAAGTTTAATAGGACTGTGGCTCCCGCTAACGCTGCGCGCGATGAGGGCGGTATAGGCGCCCAGACATCTTCACAAATTTCCATATGCAAAACGAGATCGGGAAAATCCACCGCCTCAAGAAGCAGATCGCAGCCAAAGGGGACTTCTCTTCCTGCAATATTAATGTGCGCATCAATGATTGACGCCCCTGAAGCAAAATGTCTCTTTTCGTAAAATTCGCGATAATTCGGTAGAAAGATTTTTGGCGTGACAGCGAGAATTTCGCCGCGAAAAATCGCAACTGCACAATTATAAAGCCGTCCATGATAACGAAGGGGCGCGCCAACAATAATAATCAGATTTAAATGCGTCGAGGCTGAAATAATTTCTTCCAAGGCGCGTTCTACAGCAATCAGCAAGACGTCCTGCTGCAGCAGATCATCAATCGCGTATGCGGATAGACCAAGCTCTGGGAAAAGAACAACCGAAGCAGCTTGCTGATCTGCTTTTTGCGACATCTCGATAATTTTAGCCGCATTGAAAGCTGGTTCGGCCACTTTTAATTGCGGCGTCGCGACAGCAGCGCGAATAAAACCATGATTGTGCAGGCAGAAGAAGGGATGGGTCATAGTCGCCAAGAGTATAGGCCGGCTTTACAAAAACTGCGACTACAGAAAAACAAAAAAAAGGCGGGGTCGCCCCCGCCTGATAATTTTCTATTTGCTTTGGTTAATGCGCTAAGATCGCAAGAAGCAGCAAAGCGACAATATTCGTAATTTTAATGGCGGGATTAACTGCCGGTCCAGCCGTATCCTTATAGGGATCGCCAACTGTATCGCCTGTTACAGACGCCTTATGAGCCTCAGAGCCCTTAAGATGCCGAACGCCATCTTGATCAACGAAACCATCTTCAAAAGACTTCTTCGCGTTATCCCAAGCGCCGCCGCCTGAGGTCATTGATATGGCCACAAACAAGCCATTGACGATAACGCCCAGTAACAGCGCGCCAAGCGCAGCAAAAGCATTTGCCTTACCGCCAAGAACCCAGGCGACGATAAAGGCGACGATTGGCGCAAGAACAGGAAGCAGAGAAGGAATGATCATTTCCTTAATCGCCGCCTGTGTGAGCATATCGACTGCGCGCCCATAATCGGGACGTTCTGCGCCAGTCATAATGCCTGGCTTGTCTTTAAATTGCCGACGCACTTCAACGACAACCGAACCTGCAGCGCGCCCTACCGCCGTCATGGCGATGCCCCCGAATAAATACGGGATTAAGCCGCCAAAAATCAGACCTGCAACGACATAGGGATTTGAAAGATCAAAATCGACTTTATCAATCCCTTTAAAGAAGGGCACGCCCGTCTCAATAAAATGCTTCAGATCATTCGTGTATGCGGCAAAAAGCACTAAGGCGCCAAGACCAGCTGAGCCAATTGCATAGCCTTTGGTGACGGCTTTCGTTGTGTTGCCAACAGCATCCAGGGCATCGGTTGAATGGCGAACTTCTTTTGGCAATCCCGCCATTTCTGCAATGCCGCCAGCATTATCTGTAACTGGACCAAAAGCATCCAAGGCGACAATCATGCCCGCCAAACCCAACATGGTCGTTACCGCGATCGCTGTACCGTATAGCCCTGCCAATTCATAGGTCAGGATAATGCCCAGAACAATTACCAACGCGGGAGCTGCGGTTGCTTCAAGCGACACAGCAAGACCCTGAATGACATTTGTGCCATGACCAGTTACCGAAGCTTGCGCAATCGACACAACAGGCCGTTTACCCGTTGCTGTGTAATATTCCGTTATATAAACGATTGCGCCTGTTACGATCAGACCGAGCACGCCGGAGAAAAACAATCCATATCCATGAATTGCAACGCCATTGGCCTTGCCAATTTCGCCCCAACCTACGGTAAGGGTTGTTGCGATGAAGAGACCGCCAATGGACAATACGCCCGCCGCGATCAGGCCTTTGTAAAGAGCATCCATGATGGAGTCTTTTTTCAACCCGATCTTTTCAAAATAAGGGGCCGTTAATTTACCCCAAGGCGTGTCATCCTCTCCGAGCCTTACAAAATATGTGCCGGCGATTGAGGTCAAAATAGACAATCCGCCAATAGCCAGCGGATAAACCACAGCCGATGACAAGCCAGACTGACCTGCAAAGAAGATTGAGGCTAGCACCATCGTCGCGACAACGGTTACGGCATAAGTCTCGAAAAGATCCGCCGCCATGCCAGCGCAATCGCCAACATTATCGCCGACATTATCTGCAATCGTTGCAGGATTGCGCGGATCGTCTTCCGGTATGCCAGCTTCAACCTTACCAACAAGATCAGCGCCAACATCAGCGCCTTTGGTAAAAATACCGCCGCCCAAGCGAGCAAAGATTGAGATCAAAGAAGCGCCAAAACCAAGGCCGACAAGCGCATCAACGACAATACGATCTGAAGGGGAGTATCCAAAAATCCATGTCAGTATGGCGTAGTAGACGGCAACCCCGAGTAAGGCGAGACCTGCGACGAGCAACCCGGTAACGGCGCCGGCTTTAAAAGCAATGTCCAAGCCCGCAGCGATTGATTGGGTCGCCGCTTGAGCCGTGCGAACATTCGCCCGCACAGAAACATTCATGCCGATATAGCCTGCTGCGCCAGACAAAGCCGCGCCGATCAAAAAGCCAAAGGCGACAGCCCAACCCAGCAAAACAACCAGCATCACAAAAATCACGCCGCCAACCATGCCGATGGTTTTACATTGACGGTTGAGATAGGCCTGCGCTCCCTCGGCGACAGCTCCAGAAATTTCTTGCATGCGGACCGACCCAGCGTCTGCCGCCAGCAATTCTTGCGCAGTCTTCACGCCGTAAACGACGGACATCAGTCCGAAGACTATGGTGAGAAACAAAACCATTATGAATTCGCCTTTTATTCCCAGGCCGATTGCCGGCCAAAACTTGCGCGACCGTCCGTCGCTTCGAGGAAAATCAATAACCTAAAAGCCAAGAATCATCTCAGCTCGGCTAAATCTTCCCGGGCGCTTTCTGCCAGAAACAGGGGCCAGCGGCAATGGCGCATAGCGTCATGTTGTCAAAAATGGCGATAGGAGTCTTTCTTGAAAATCACGCTTTTGCCCTCCCCATCGCAAAGCTTGGGCGGGTTCGATCCAGCCGTAACCCAGCCAATACGCCTGATACCCTTGGGCGGAGAAAAATCACCCCCCGCCGTGAAGAGGATTTCATAATCATCTCCGCCAGTTAGCGCGATTTCTAATAACTCCGGGCTCAGCGCGATCGCCTGTAACGCCGCTAAAGAGAGAGGGATATCGCTGAGCGTCACTTCGGCGCTCACCCCAGAGACACCCATTAGCTTTGCCAAATCTCCGACCAACCCATCAGAAATATCCATCGACGCCGTCGCGGCGCTCGCGAGCATGGGGATGAGATCGAGACGCGGCCGAGGCAACAAATAACGGCCCAGCAAGCCGTCGCGCGCTTCGAGCGGCAGAGTTTCAAGGCGGCCAGGGTTTTCGCGAAGCCAAAGACCCAACGCCGCCTCGCCTATTGGTCCCGAGACATAAACGCCATCTCCCGCGCGCGCCCCACGACGCGCAACAAAAGTCTCGACCGTTCCGATCGCTGTTATTGAAATCGTTACAGGGCCTGACGTTGAAGATGTGTCGCCGCCCAGTAAAGGGGTCGCAAAATCCAGTGCGTCTTCACTTAATCCACGCGCAAAGGACTCAAGCCACACATTGCTCCAATCCCCCGGTAAAGCGATCGAGAGAAGAAATCCCTGAGGCACAGCGCCTTTAGCCGCAAGATCGGAAAGATTAACGCGCAAGGCTTTCTTGGCGATTAATTCCGGCGGATCCTGGTTAAAGAAATGCACGCCAGCAACCAGCATATCCGTTGTGAGAACCAAAGGCTTGTCGCGAACAGCCATCAAGGCGGCGTCATCCCCTAAACCCAAAGCCTCTGGCCCGGCTATTGGTGAGAATAGCTTTGATATGAGTTCATCTTCACTGTAGCGCTTCATCATCATTGCGGTCGACTTTAATAAGAGAGCTATTTTAGTTCTTGCTCTCGCTCCTGTCGCGCAATTTTATCCAAAACTGCATTGACCATGCCTGACTCAGTTGGCCCAAAAAAAGCGCCCGCGACATCAACATATTCTTTTATAACAACTCGCGATGGCACATCTTTTCTCGCGCGCATTTCATAAGCGCCGGCTCTTAATGTTGCGCGCATGACAGCTTCAACGCGCGCCAAAGGCCAATCGCTCGATAAGGCCTGATCAATTTGTTGATCAATACCCAGCTGATCGGTCAAGACACCTTGAAGAATATCACGGAAAAAACCAACTTCTGCCGGCTTATATTGCACGCCTTCAATTTCTCGCCCCATCCAGTGCGATTCAAATTCAGCAAAAATTTCGTTAATCCCTTTACCAGAAACTTCCATTTGATAAAGCGCTTGCACAACAGCAAGACGCGCGGCAGAGCGATGATCGAGAGTCATGACAAACTCCGCTTCAACGCGACCAAGGCTAAAGCGGCCTGTGCAGCCTCTCCACCCTTATTCCCGCGCTGAGGATCGGCGCGCACTAAGGCCTGATCTTCATTTTCAACTGTTAAAACGCCATTACCCAGCGGCAGGCCTTGCGAAACAGCAAGATCCATTAATGCGCGCGCGCTTTCGTTCGAAACAACTTCAAAATGATAAGTTTCGCCTCTAATCACGCACCCCAGCGCAATGACTCCATCGAAGGAGCGCACTGAATTATTAGCAGCCTCCAATGCGATCTGAGCAGCGATCGGTATTTCAAGCGCGCCCGGAACCATGATAAGCTCAGCCTCAGCCTGCGCATTTTCCAAAACGGCCCGCGCGCCAGCACACAGCATGTCCACGATTTTACGATTAAATTGTGCTGCAATGACGAGCATACGCGCTCCTGGAACGACCAGCTTTTCCGATGCGTCTTCTGCAAAGCCCGCCATGTATGATTACCTCTCAACCGTGATGAAACGAGGATATTTTCTAAACGCTTAAATTTTTATATGTGTTGGGTAATTAATCAAAAAAGATTTAAGTTGGCGCAACATCTAAAGTTTTCACTCAGAATTCTGCGTTTTGTTAAAGTCACTTAATCGTCCGGCGTAGCGCGCCATTAAATCAACCTCAAGATTAAGAAAATCGCCCTCGCGCCGATCATTCAATGTTGTAACTTTCAGCGTATGAGGAATGACTAGAACAGAAAATCTTTTTCCTTCAACCGCATTCACCGTCAATGAAACGCCGTCTAGAGTAATCGACCCCTTTCTTGCAATATATCCAGCAAGTTCATTTGTCGGCGCCTCAATCCAAAAACAGGCCATCTGACCGTCTAATGTTGAATCTCCAGCCTGATCGTCTTTCCGGCCAAGATTTTCTCGCGAGAGGATCTTGGCCAGTCCATCCACATGACCGGTAACAAGATGTCCTCCTAATTCATCTCCGATTTTAAGCGCGCGTTCTAGATTAATTTTCGAGCCAACACACCACTTTCCAATACTTGTGAGACGTAAAGTCTCAGCAGCGGCATCCACATCAAAGATTGCACCCGCTCCATCAGTCTTTACATCAACAACCGTAAGACAAACTCCCGAGCAAGCGATTGATGCTCCAAGCATTATCTCTGTCGCATCATAGCCGCAGGAAATCTGCAGACGCGTTAATCCTAGACGCGGCAGAATATTTATCACCTCACCCATATCTGTGACGATACCGGTGAACATCAATCAACTCTCACATATCGCATCATTTTATCCACGCCCAAATAACGTTTTTCTATCAATCGATATTTACTCTCATCTTGTAAAATCATTCTCGCCGCCGGCGTCAACGCAAGTTTACCCAAACGACCTAAAGGTTTAACGCCTTGATGCAAAATTATTTCATCCGCTAAGCCAGAAGACAGTAAATTTTCCGCAACAGTCGGTCCGCCCTCGCTAAAAACTCTCGTCACGCCTCGCTCCGACAATAGGCGAAGCACTGAATAGAGATTAAGCAAGCCATCCTTACTTGTTATACGCGCAACATCTGCTCCACTAGACTTTTTGAACTGCAGAACGACTTCATCTGCAATATCTTCACTCACGACAATCAACAAAGGCCTATCATGAGCTGTTGAGACGAGACGTGATCGAGCAGACAATGACAATTTTGGATCAAGCACGATCCGTAAAGGCCGACGGTTATCCATTCCGGGCAACCGCACCGTCATCAAGGGATCATCTTCACGCGCCGTTCCTGCACCAATCATGATCGCGTCATGCATTGCGCGCTGCACATGAGTGAAGGCGTCAGCAACGGGACCAGTGATATGCAATCTCGGATCATATGCGGCGCCCGCTGCATAACCATCCGCAGTTTGGGCAAGCTTCAACGTCACCATCGGACGATGATGGGTCATCCGCAATATATGTCCCATGTGATCCAATCGAGCCATTGCAGCACAAACGCCAACTGTTAGCTCAATGCCTGATTGTCTCAGATACTGATGGCCCTGACCCGCAACCCGCGGATTAGGGTCCTCAAGGGCTGATACAACACGCGAAATCCCCGCAGCAATGATCGAGTCCACACAGGGAGGCGTGACGCCATGATGCGCACATGGCTCAAGCGTGACATAAAGAGTGGCGCCCAGCGCATGAGCCCCTGCTTGCTTTAAGGCCATTACTTCAGCATGCGGACGGCCTCCTGCGCCTGTCCAGCCCCGCCCAATAACGACGCCTTCTTTAACAATAAGCGCGCCGACAGATGGGTTTGGGGCGGTTAATCCCAAATTTCGTCGACCAAGAGCAAGCGCACTGGCCATATATGCGTCATCGAGGGAGATATGAGGCACTGAAGCAAGGCGCGTCATAGATCATCAGCGTTATTAGTCTCTGGATCGCCGACACCCTCTAGTTCGTCAATCAGGACATTGAAGTCTCTCGCCTCTCTAAAATCACGATAGACTGAAGCAAATCTCACATAGGCCACCGCATCAAGCGTGCGTAACCCCTCAATTATCAACTCGCCAATTTGCTGGCTTTCAACTTCTGCTTCACCAAGACTTTCTAATTGTCTTACAATTCCTGAAATCATCCGCTCCACACGCTCCGGCTCAACCGGACGCTTGCGCAACGCAATTTCAACAGAACGAACAAGTTTGTCGCGATCAAATGGCGCGCGTCTACCGGACTTTTTAACAACGATGATTTCACGCAGCTGCACGCGCTCAAAAGTCGTAAAACGACCGCCACATGTTGGACAAATACGCCGACGACGAATACAGGCCGAGTCCTCTGCGGGTCGCGAGTCCTTAACCTGAGTGTCAAAAGAAGCGCAGTAAGGGCAGCGCATGCATGTCGCCTCTTGCGCGCGGGTAAAAAAATCCCGCAATTAGACGCGGTTAGCCATCCGCTTGGGAGGAAATGAAATTGGCGTAAATGCGCCGCTTCATTTCAATGACTCATCTCAGTAAATATCTCGCAGTCCTTCTTGGATAAGAAGGACTGCGAAACATAAGCATATTTAGTAGATCGGAAACTTAGCGGTCAGCGCATGAACCTTATCTTTCACTGCCGATTCCGTTCCCGCATTGCCCTCTTCGCCCTTTGCGGAAAGACCATCAAGCACCTCAACAATCATGCTGCCAACTTGCTTGAATTCTTCTTTACCAAAACCGCGCGAAGTCGCTGCTGGAGTTCCTAAACGGATGCCAGATGTAACGAATGGCTATTCTGGATCAAAAGGAATGCCATTCTTATTACAGGGGATGTGCGCGCGGCCAAGAGCGGCTTCCGCCGCCTTGCCCGTAATTTTTTTAGGACGCAGATCAACCAGCATCAGATGGTTATCTGTTCCACCTGACACAATCGCCAAACCAGCCTCAACGAGCGTTTGCGCCAAAACTTGCGCATTTTCTTTAACGCGCTGTTGATAGGCTTTGAATTCCGGCGTGAGCGCTTCGCCAAAGGCGACAGCCTTAGCTGCAATCACATGCATCAATGGACCGCCTTGCAAGCCAGGAAACACGGCTGAATTTAATTTTTTACCAATTTCCTCGTCATTGCACAGGATCAAGCCGCCGCGTGGGCCACGTAATGTTTTATGAGTGGTGGTGGTCACTACATGCGCATGCGGAAATGGCGAAGGATGCAATCCTGCAGCAACAAGGCCAGCAAAGTGAGCCATGTCCACCATCAAATAGGCTCCAACGCTATCGGCAATTTTACGGAAAGCCTCGAAGTCCCAAATACGCGAATAGCCGGAACCACCTGCGATGATTAATTTTGGCTTATGCTCTTTGGCGAGACGTTCCACCTGATCCATATCGATGCGCTGATCGCTTTGGCGAACGGTATAAGCCACTGGCTTAAACCAACGACCAGAAACATTAACAGGCGAGCCATGCGTAAGATGGCCGCCAGCGGCAAGATCAAGACCCAAATAGGTGTCGCCAGGCTGCAGCAAGGCAAGGAAAACAGCCTGGTTCGCCTGCGACCCGGAATTAGGCTGAACATTGGCGTAAGAGCAGCCAAAAAGCTTTTTGGCCCGATCAAGCGCTAAATTTTCTGCAATATCCACAAATTGGCAACCGCCATAGTAGCGTTTGCCTGGATAGCCTTCCGCATATTTATTGGTAAGTACTGATCCCTGCGCCTCAAGCACCGCCTTTGAAACAATATTTTCCGATGCGATGAGCTCGATTTCGTGGCGCTGACGGCCAAGCTCGAGATCAATCGCTTTCGCAAGTTCAGGGTCTGACTGCGCAACGGAGGTGGTGAAGAAACCGGACTGGCTCATGAACTTCCCTTTGGATGTCATCTTCACGTCGCAAAGGACGCAAAGTGGTTCCCGACGCTCCCGCTAAGGGCGCAATCGGATATTATAAGCTACTGTTTTAAAAGCCATATCTAATTTAGACCTGACCCAGGGCGCTGAGCCCATGACAGCACGCTTAATTGCTACCGACCGCTTATCACGCCGAGACCGAATTTGGGAAGACCCTGATGAAAAACGATAAGCGCAGGCGCATCGCTTCCCTAGACCCTTAATTATCGGATTTTTGATAATCCTTCACATCAGAAAAAATAATGTCGGGATTGCGCTCTGAGTCATAATTGAGCTGAAAAGCTGAAGTCGACATAAAAACCGGCGCGCCATCAAGATCATCAGCGATGCTTGAGCCATGCGTATCAATGAAGACCTTTAATTTTGCGGCGTCTTGAGAGGCAACCCAGCGACATACCGTAAACCTTGATTGTTCATAGCGAGTTTGCAGCCCATATTCCGCATCAAGCCGCGTTGCAAGAACATCAAGCTGTAAGGCGCCGACAACTCCGACAATTGATCCAGATCCATCATGCGGGGTGAAGACTTGTACAACTCCCTCCTCGGCGAGTTGCTGCAAAGCTTCGCGCAGTTTTTTAGCTTTCATCGCATCTGAAATAAGAATGCGCCGCATAATTTCTGGGGCAAAACTAGGCACCCCACGGAAAACAAGATCTTCGCCTTCTGTTAGCGTATCGCCAATGCGCAATACGCCATGATTTGGCAAGCCAACAACATCGCCTGCAAAAGCCTCATCCGCAATCGAGCGATCGCGCGCGAAGAAAAATTGCGGCGCATTGAGCGGAATAGATTTTCCAGTACGCGCAAGCTTCGCTTTCATGCCGCGGGTAAGCTTGCCTGAGCACACCCGCATGAAGGCGATGCGATCGCGATGATTAGGATCCATATTCGCTTGAATTTTAAACACAAACCCTGTCATCTTAGGCTCATTGGCGGCAACGCTGCGTTTATCCGCCTGCTGAGCGCGAGGCGATGGAGCATATTCGGCCATTGCGTCAATGAGATCGCGCACGCCAAAATTTCGTAATGCGCTCCCGAAGAAAACCGGCGTCAAATGGCCTTCTCTAAAAGCCACCAAATCAAAAGGCTTGCTGCCTGCTTCGGCAAGCATCGCTTCATCGCGCCAATCACTCACGATCTGCGCAGATAGGAGTTGTTCAATAATAGGATCCTCAATCCCACTAGTTTGAACAGGCTCTTCATCCGCATCTAGTTTACGGATCGTTTTAGTTGAGAAGCGATAGGTGCCAATAAAATTTTTACCCCCGCCCATCGGCCAATTGATTGGCGTCGTATCGAGAGCTAACGTTTTTTCAATTTCATCAAGTAGCTCAAAGGGATCGCGACCGTCGCGATCTAACTTATTAATAAAAGTGACAATAGGAATGTCTCTAAGTCGACAGACCTCAAAAAGTTTCCGCGTCCGCGCCTCAATGCCCTTAGCAGCGTCAATTACCATGACAGCAGCATCTACCGCTGAGAGCGTACGATAAGTATCTTCTGAGAAGTCCTCGTGACCTGGCGTATCTAGCAAATTAAAGACGCAATCGGCATATTCAAAGGTCATCACCGAGGTGACAACGGAAATACCACGCTCCCGTTCAATACTCATCCAGTCAGAGCGCGTTTGTTGCGCATTTAGCTTGGCTTTTACCGCGCCCGCAAGTTGAATGGCTCCACCAAATAACAAAAGTTTTTCTGTTAACGTCGTTTTACCCGCGTCTGGATGCGAAATAATTGCAAAGGTGCGACGACGAGAAACAGGATCACGAGTGGCGGAAGCGGTCACGGAGGTCTCAAGTTAGGTAAATGATCAAGACCACGCCATAACGGCAGGCGATGCTATCGGCAATCTATTTCAGTCAAAATCTTGCGCTAAAGAGTCGCGTGTGGCCTCAGGCAGCACCGCCATATGGCTGTAATTTGGGTGCGTTAGCCCTAAAATAACGCGGGTATTGGATTGTTTGAAAGCTTGTGACTCAGCGTCAGAAAAATCAAAATGCACAAATTGGACCGAACTCGCCTTACCCTCAGCAGTTGTTCGATCCTGATCGACTTCTGCTTTAGCGTGAATCCGATAATCGCCAACCTCAATAAAAGCCGTATCTTCAATACCTCCAAGCCCAGCCAAAACGCGCCCGCGCCGCAATGGATCATCAATTTCAATCATGAATGTTGCGCATAGCTCCCTTCCCTTTGGGACTAAGGGATTGTAGGCGGCGATTTCATCAGCTATCTGCGCCGGACCGCCTTTCTCAATATGAAGCATCTCCTGCACTTGAAACCACATCGTTTCAAAACTCTCAAAATAAAAACTCACAAATGGGCCTACCTCTATGCGACGCTTGCGCTTGATTGCGGTTAATCGCGCACGATGTTGCGCGCGAGTCTGCGCGTAATCTTGCCAAGGTAAAATATCTTCAGGTGATAGACAGTGACGCTTTGTCATTCATGATCTCCATAAGCCTGAGCGCTTAGTCGTGCGTCAAACCATAGGCTCGCGCCATTAATACGATTTGATGAGCTACCCGTTGCGGCTTATTTACGCTGCCCTCAAGGGAATTGATTTCCTGTTCAATATGAATGCCCGCAAGAGGACATTCAGAAACAACATGTTTTTTTTCTGCTGCGTATAATTGGCGCGCCGCAGGCTTGCCGACTTTCATAGCGATTTCAAAATGATCTTTTTTGTAGCCCCAGGCTCCGCCATGACCAGAGCAGCGCTCAACAACGCTAATTTCAGTCTGAGGAATAAGCTTGAGAAGCTCGGCGCCTTTTTGACCCATATTTTGTGCCCGGGAATGACAAGAAACATGAAAGGACACGCCGCCTTCAATTGGCTGCATACCTTCTGCTAGTCCTTCTTTGCGGGAAATATCGACGATATATTCCGAGAGGTCAAAAGTCGCTTTAGAAAGTTTTTTGACCAATTCATCATTAGGAAGAATCAACGGCCATTCAAATTTCAGCATCAAGGCGCAAGACGGCACAGGCGCAACAATATCATAACCTTGATCTATATATTCAGACAAAGCCTTGGAAACTGTTTGCGCTGATTGAGCGACCTCTCCAATTAGACCCTGCTCTAATTTCGGCATCCCGCAACAAGCTGGATAAACAACCCGAGTCTCAACGCCATTTTTAGCTAAGACAGCAATCGCCGACATCCCAATCGAGGTATCATTGTAATCACCAAAACATGTCGCATAGAGAATAGCTTTTCGCGCCTGCGCGGGCGCTGTGGCGTCACGTTTGACTGGCTGCGCAGCGGCTAGAGCCTCTAGCGTTTGCGCGGCGTATTGCGGCAACTCTGCTCTGCGATCTATTCCAACAAGCTTTTCTTCAAGGCCGCGCATAAAGCCGTTATTGGCGCGCGTAGCCCAATTCACGGCGCTAGAAATCAACGTCGCCCATTTTCCATTTCGATCCGTTTCAGTCAGCTGAAGGTCTGCAGCGGATAGTTTATTTTTTTTGGCTTCGACTGCGCGATAGCGCAACATTAAGTGAGGGAAATCTAAATTAAATTCATGTGGCGGCACATAGGGACATTTCGTCAAAAAACACATGTCGCAAAGCGTACAAGCATCAACAACGCGGCTAAAATCAGCGCTATCGACACTATCCAGCTCACCGCTTTTAGAGTCGTCAACTAAATCAAACAGTCTGGGAAATGAGTCGCAAAGATTAAAGCACCGACGACAACCATGACAGATGTCAAAAACGCGCCGCAACTCTGCGTCGAGCTTAACCTCATCATAAAATTCTGCGTTTTCCCAATCGATCGGATGACGAATTGGCGCTTCGAGACTGCCTTCTCTCATAGTGTCCTGCCGCGCACGCTGTCTATGAAGGGTTCGTTCAAAAACTCAGAGCCCACAATGGGGCTCCGAGCTGCACTCAGTGGATTAAAGTCGATAAGAAAAGCCCTTAGAGCTTACTTAAGCTCATCCAAAGCCTTCTGGAACCTACCTGCATGGGAGCGTTCAGCCTTGGCTAGGGTTTCAAACCAATCGGCAATCTCATCAAATCCCTCGTCCCGCGCAGAGCGGGCCATGCCAGGATACATGTCTGTATATTCGTGCGTTTCGCCAGCAACAGCCGCTTTAAGATTATCGGCCGTCTTGCCAATTGGCAGGCCCGTTGCAGGATCGCCAACGCCCTCAAGAAACTCAAGATGACCATGCGCATGGCCCGTTTCGCCTTCAGCCGTCGACCGGAAAACCGTCGCAACATCGTTATAGCCCTCAACATCCGCCTTTTGAGCGAAATATAAATAGCGACGATTGGCTTGCGACTCGCCTGCGAAAGCCGCTTTCAAATTGGCTTCCGTTTTACTGCCCTTAAGCGTTGTCATTTATTCCTCCAGAATTTCCTGCCGCCGGTAAGGCGTTGACTAACGCACCGGACGGTCGTTTCTTAGAATAATTCAAAACTAAGCCCCGTCCAGCGAATTGATCAAGAAAACTGTAAATTATAATCCTTGTCTGCATTCGAATCTTTCTGCTGGGCTGAGATCACACCCTGCGCTGCGCAACACTTTGAGGCGAGAGATGGTTGATGTTTACGCCAGTTTCAATGAGCTCGCCGCTCACGAAATCGAAGGACAGCACTATCAGATCCACGTTATCGACCGCGGCTCATCCATTTTGATCCTTGCGCCCCATGGGGGACATATTGAACCTGGAACGCTTCAGATCGGCAAAGCCCTCGCAGACGATTATTATTCCTTCTATGGTTTCGAGAGTTTGGAAAAACGTGGACGTGCGACAAGTCTCCACATTACATCATCCCGCTTTGATGAACCGCGCGCGCTTGATCTACTCAGCCGCGCTGATCTCGCCATCAGCGTCCATGGGCGCAAAGATAAAGATGATGCGCAGACGCTCTGGGTTGGCGGTCTTCATGAATGCCTGCGAGATCGTCTCGTTTTCTTGCTCAACGTCGCATGCATTCCTGCAAAAGCTGTTGGCGCAGGACACTCCTTATCAGGGCGAGATCCAAAAAATATTTGTAATCAAGGACGCCTTGGCGCCGGCGTTCAGTTTGAAATGCCAGCCCGCCTAAGACAAAGATTACTATTGGAGCGACAGCTACTCGCTCAATTTAAAGAAATTTTCCGTCACGCCCTCCAACAAGAGCTTCTTGCGCTCGATTGAATTAACGCTGACGCTTTTTTCCCTCAAAGGGATTTTCTCCAGACTTCTTTGAAATTCGAATTGGAACGCCTGGCAACGCGAATGTTTTACGCAAGCCATTAATTAAATATCTTTCATAACTCGCGGGCAGTTCCTCAAGTTGATTGCCACACAAAACAAAATGCGGCGGACGCGATTTTGCCTGTGTCATATAGCGAATTTTTATACGGCGCCCTGACACGGCTGGCGGCGGCGTTTCCTCAATCGTATTTAAGAGCCAACGATTCAGCTTTGCAGTCGCGATCCGTTTGTTCCATATTTCATGCGTATGAAAAATACTGGACATCAAACCTTCAAGCCCTTGACCCGTTGCTCCAGATACCGGCGCCACAGGACAGCCTCTGACTTGCGGCAATAATCTTCCCGCCTCCTCTCGCAACAGCGTCAGCTTAGAACCGCGATCCTCGATTAAATCCCACTTGCCGAGTGCAATCACTACAGCGCGACCCTCGCGCGCCGCCAAATCGGCAATTGTGAGATCCTGTTTTTCAAATGGTATTGTTGAGTCGACCAGCAAAACAACTACTTCAGAAAATCTTACGGCGCGTAATGCATCGGCTGCTGATAATTTCTCTAACTTATCAACCACGCGCGCACGTTTCCGTAAGCCTGCTGTGTCAAAAAGTTTTATAGCCCGATGGTTCCATTCAAAATCAACGCCAATAGAGTCGCGCGTTATGCCGGCCTCTGGCCCCGTCAAAAGCCGCTCCTCGCCCAGCAAACGATTGATCAGTGTGGACTTGCCCGCGTTGGGACGGCCCACAACAGTGATCCGCAAAGGTTTCGTTATGTCTAAATCGCTACCATCTTCATCGTCATCATGAAGTTTTTCAATAAACTCTATTTCCTCGTCATCCGGCTCAGCCGTTTCTTCCGGCAACGCAAGGCGCAAAGCGTCGTAAAGATCGCTCATCCCCTCGCCATGTTCTGCAGACAAAGGTACAGGATCGCCTAATCCAAGAGCAAAGCTTTCAATCACGCCCTGCTCTCCAGCTTTGCCTTCCGCCTTATTCGCGATGAGGATAACAGGCTTACCAGCGCGCCTTACAAGATCAGCAAAATATTTATCATCAGGCATGACGCCAACGCGCGCATCAATGATGAATAAAATTGCATCAGCGATTAAAACTGCATTCTCAGTTTGAGCCCGCATGCGTCCTTCAAGAGAAGCCTGAGCGCCCTCCTCAAGACCGGCCGTGTCGATAATTGTGAAGCGCAAATCTGCCAGGCGGCCATCGCCTTCTCGACGATCGCGCGTTACGCCCGGGCGATCATCCACCAGCGCGAGCTTTTTGCCAGTAAGTCGGTTAAATAACGTCGATTTACCAACGTTTGGCCGACCTATAATCGCTAGTGAAAATGACATAACCAGTCTTTCGCGCAAGGCTGCGCGGTAATGCGCCGCTTAATTGCCCTGTCTGGTTTCAAACGGCGCAGCCGATCCAGACGGCGCAGCGCCGCCTTGTTCAGGCTCAATCACAGGCGTAACGCTGATTACGCCTCCATTAACGCCACCGCCAGCGGATGCTTCAGGCGCTTTTTTTGGACCACGCTTGGCGTGCAATAAGCCACGATAGGCCGCCGCTCTCTGGCGCATGGATTGAGGCGCCTCAGTATCAGCTAGCACTTGATCGAAAACGCGCTCAGCTTCGTCAAAGTCATCATTGGCAAGCGCATCAAGGCCGTTCCACTCCTGGGCTGAAAACTTAAAAGCCCCATCTGAGGTCATCAAAGGTCCCAAAGCGCGCTCTAATTTTTCTCGATCCCCGCCTTCCATCACCAACAAACTAGCCCGCAACAAAGCCACTTGCTGCATCAACTTATCAACATTCTTATCCTCGCCGATGGCATTGAGTTCAGCGATCGCTTGCGCCTTGTCTGGACGCACTTCCGCAGCGCGGATGCGGGCCAGCGCCGCATAGCCGGCAGGCGCGTCCTTTGCTAAAGCATCGAATGCAGCGGCGGCTTCTGCATTTTTTCCCTCATTCGCGAGCGACGCAGCAGCTTGAAAGCGCGCATTTGCCGCCTCCGCCGCTTTAAGCCGGGTATCTTGAAAATAGCTGTAGGCGCCTGTTGCGGCGACAATCAAAAAAGCGCCGACGAATATAGGGGTCTGATAACGCCGCCAAAGGTCGGCCGTCTTATCTCGGCGGACGTCTTCATCAACCTCATGAAAAATATCCGACATTTTTGATCAACCTTTGAGATTTTCACGACATGGCTCCTCCCATCCCGGGGCGGAGCAACCCTGTGAGGGTGAGTTAGCATAAGCCTTTGCCAAAGGCGAGCATGGCGAAGCCCAAATTGGGACATTTGCAGGATGAGCGGATGACCCGATAAACTTCGTCCGATTCCTCAGGAGCCCACTTGTGGCGAACAAATACAAATCGTCCAAAAACGCCCAAGACAGGGAAATCCTGCTGCGTTACCGCTATGATAGGCCTACTAAAACCCGCCATGCGGCGCAGTCCCTACCCGGCATCTATCAAACGCAAGAATTAAAAACAGAGCATGATTTTATAGATCTCTGGGCGCGCTTTGCAGACTTTCCATTTGAAGCAGATCCAAGCGAACCGGCGATAAAATGCTGGATTGGGCATAAGGAGCAATTTGGTCGTTTGATGCTGCAGCTCTTTCGCCTGCTTCACACTAAAAAGACATGGGATGGGGCAGAATTCACGCTACGCTACGCTTTAACGCCGTTTAGAGAAATCCTTGTAGAAGATTTAATCCATCCAGAGATATCAGCCGATCACGACTGGTATCGCGCCTGGTTTTCAATCATCGGGCACCCAGACTTTCAAAGGCTGGAAACGCGCAATATCGCCTCGAAGGTCAATTATATGAAGAAGAAATTATTGCTCGCAGTCGCTATTCAAGATTTAACCCGTCAGCTAGAAAGCGATTTAGCCTCCATCACGGACCATAATATTGCTAAGAAAATGAAAAAAATCGCCAAGAAAATCCATAAAAGAGTTCGATAAACGCCTAATCTCTTTCGTCCAAATTAAATAAGCGCGACAGGGCCAATAAAAAAGTTTCAATAATAAGATAGACCATTGCGGCAAAAGCTAAAACGATCGCAAAGCTTTGACCGAAAGCGACAAGACCGCGTTCCGCAGTATAGTCGCCTAAATTAAAATAGATATGTCCTGCAAAAAATAGCCCACTCACGAGACAGACAAGAAATGAAGCGTGCTTGAGGGTAAAAACGGGACGCGTTGCGGACATAGTATTTCTCCCTCTCTCTCAACTAGTCCTCTCAACTTGCATTCAAGCCCCCAAAATAAAAAAAACTAAGCAAGACATTTTCCGCCATACTGAAAAATTAAAGAATTTAGCAAGGCAAAAAAATAACCTCCGCATCAAACCTGTTCTATGG
>OMIO01000073.1 GCA_900299115.1 Methylocystaceae bacterium
GCTCGAACCTAGGACCCGCTGATTAAGAGTCAGCTGCTCTACCAACTGAGCTATGCGCCCGTCCGCCAGCTCCTAGCCGTCGAAACATCTGGCGCGAATAACAAATGCGCTAGCGCCTGTCCAGTGTGATTGGCGAACTTTAACAATCCGACCATCGCCATCATACGCCAAATATTGCTGATCAAATTTCTCTGCCCTTATGGGAGAACTTACAAAATCATTTTTTATATACATAAAATGCGGATCTGAAGCTTGATGAGCAAATATCATTCTTGCGACGCTTCTTGTCCAAACACTAGTTTATTTAAATATTTCAACCACTCATCGCCGCAACCCAAAGGCCCGGCAGTTGCACGGATTGAACACGCTGAACGAGCGGTCCCACCGACGAGACCCATCAATTTTACCTGATTAAGCGATGATTTTTAGCCGTCAGCCAGGAAAATACGCGCGAAATTAATCTCCAATTCCAAGAATACTCGGCGATAAAATACGCGCGCGCTCAAATTGTGTGTTGAGTAGACGGCGGAAGATACAAGAAAAAGCTGCCATTGCGTCTTCCCTCCCGCACAAAAGCGCGGTAGCAGTTCAGGAAGATAGAGCAATAAAGAGATCAGGAATGTCGCGCACTAAAATCGCTCTGATTGGAGCGGGCCACATTGGCGGAACGCTGGCACATCTCGCCGGACTCAGAGAACTGGGCGACATTGTGCTTTTTGATATTATGGATGGCGTGCCCCAAGGTAAAGCGCTTGATCTGGCGCAAGCCTCCCCCATCGCTGGTTTTGATGCCGCCTATAGCGGCGCATCTGACTATGCGGCGATTTCGAATGCCGATGTTGTCATTGTTACCGCTGGCGTCCCACGCCAGCCTGGAATGAGCCGTGATGACCTCCTCTCGGTCAATCTGGGCGTTATCAGCAAAGTTGGCGCAGGCATTAAACAATATGCGCCTGGAGCCTTTATCATCTGCATCACCAATCCGCTAGATGTGATGGTCTGGGCGCTGCAAAAAGCGGCCGGCGTCCCAAAAAACCGTATCGTGGGCATGGCGGGCGTTCTTGACTCCGCACGCTTTCGTTACTTTCTCGCCTCAGAATTTAACGTCTCTGTCGAAGATGTCAGCGCGTTTGTTCTGGGGGGGCATGGTGACGACATGGTGCCTTCCGTTCGCTATTCGACGGTTGCTGGCGTGCCCCTGCCAGATTTGATTGGCATGGGTTGGACGACCCAAAACCGTATCGACGCTATTGTTGATCGCACCCGCAAAGGTGGGGGTGAGATCGTTGGTTTGCTGAAAACGGGATCAGCCTTTTACGCGCCAGCGACCGCAGCCATCACAATGGCCGAGAGCTATCTGAAAGATAAACGACGGATCCTTCCCTGCGCTGCCTGGCTTCAGGGAGAATATGGCGTAAGAGATCTTTACGTCGGCGTGCCCGCCGTGATTGGCGCGAATGGCGTAGAGAAAATTATGGAAATACAACTCGACCCAGCCGAGCGTCTGATGTTTGAAAAATCTGTCAGCTCCGTTCGCGGTCTGATTGATGTCGCCAAACAGCTCAACCCTGCTTTTACCTGACCCTTTTAGCCCGCTTTGATCCCAGCATTGATAGTTACTAATTGTTTTTAAATATTTTTCTTTTAAGATTTGTCGCTGGACGCACTGATTTCTTGTCTACAAAGCCACAAGACGCGCCAGTCGCAGCGTCTTATCTCAATCATCCGCACGCCTCTAGATGTCCTGCGGCCTTGCACCAACTTGACGGGGCGGCCAAGCTCATGCCCTTTAGCCAGGATGATTTCCCCTCCAACGGACATTTTCAGCCGTCATTAGGCTAGGAGAGTTTCAGGATGAATATTCACGAGTATCAGGCCAAAGCTATTTTGCGCGACTTCGGCGCTCCCGTTGCGCAGGGAATCCCAGTCCTCAAGGCAGAGGAGGCGGCAGCCGCAGCCAAAAAATTGCCTGGACCCGTTTACGTCGTAAAAGCGCAAATCCACGCCGGCGGCCGCGGAAAGGGTAAATTTAAAGAAGCTTCCGCCGGCGATAAGGGCGGTGTGCGGATTGCGAAGTCAATTGAGGAAGCTGAAACATTCGCCAAACAGATGCTCGGCGCCACGCTCGTTACGCTTCAAACTGGCGATGCAGGTAAACAAGTCAATCGACTTTATATCGAAGACGGAGCCGACATTGATAAAGAGTTTTATTTATCGATGTTGATTGATCGCGCAACTTCCCGAATTTCTTTTGTCGTGTCGACGGAAGGCGGCATGGATATTGAAAAAGTTGCACACGACACGCCTGAAAAGATCGTGACTTTTTCAGTTGATCCTGCAACTGGGCTTATGCCGCATCACGGTCGAAGGATCGCCGATACCCTTGGCCTCACTGGAGATCTTGCAAAGCAGGCCGGAGATTTGGCGCAAAAGCTCTATAAAGCCTTTACTGAAAAGGACATGGAGCTCTTAGAGATCAATCCTCTGATCACGACTAAAGATGGAAAATTACGCTGTCTCGACGCCAAAATGGCGTTTGAGGGTAATTCTCTCTATCGTCACCCTGATATTGTTGAATTAAGAGATAAAACAGAAGAGGACGAGAAGGAAATCGAGGCCTCTAAGCATGACCTGGCCTATATTTCTCTCGATGGAAACATTGGCTGCATGGTCAATGGCGCCGGCTTAGCTATGGCGACGATGGACATCATTAAACTCTATGGAGCCTTTCCAGCTAACTTCCTCGATGTTGGCGGCGGCGCAACAACTGAAAAAGTTACGGCGGCTTTCAAAATTATCACCGCCGATCCAAACGTTAAGGGGATATTGGTAAATATTTTTGGCGGCATTATGCGTTGCGATACTATCGCTGAAGGCGTCATAGCTGCGGTCAAGGAAGTCGGCCTCAAAGTACCGCTGGTTGTTCGACTTGAAGGAACTAACGTCGATTTGGGTAAAAAAATTATTTCCCAATCAGGACTCAATGTTATTCCTGCCGACGACTTAGATGACGCGGCACAAAAAATTGTTGGCGCGATTAAAGCGGCCTGATTCCTATGGGCGGCGATTGCTCATCGCCTTTGCCGCCCGCCTCTTATTGGCGCTTGGCCCAAAACGGCCACTTTCATCTGATTATAATTTGCCTTGACCCCTTTTTTTGCTTTGGCGCGCAGGCTTCTCGCTAAAGCCCATCAGGATAGTCCCTGTGCCCTACACCATCCCTCAGAAAAGTTTTTTTTCGAGTAAATGCGCAAAGCAATCATGCGCAAGCCTTATCATTGCATCGGCCCTGACTCTCGTTACGGCAAAAACAATGAGCTATGCCGACACGGCAGATGCGCTTGCTGTCCCGCGTCCCTTTGAAGTTGGGGCAAGCCTATCTGGCAATTATCTCGCCGCAATCGTCGCCGGAGCTGAAAGAGATACGCTCGCAGCCTCTACTTTTTTTCGCGAAGCTTTGCGCGACGACCCTAAAAATAATGACTTAATCGACCGCGCCTTTGTCGCCGCCCTCGCGAATGGAGCAATCGAAGAAGCAGTGCCTCTCGCTAGTCGTGTCTTATCACACGATCGAACGAATGGCCTCGCTCATCTGGCTATTGGCGCTGATCATTTTAAAAACCATCGCTATCCCGCCGCTCGCGCCGAATTTAACAAAGGCGGCGGCGATCGTCGTCGCGATATTACCTCGATCTTATTAACAGCTTGGAGCTATGCAGGCGCCAAGGATACGCGCCATGCCCTAGACTCGCTGGATACGCTTAAAGAAGACGCCTTTATCGTATTTCGGGATTACCACGGCGCATTGATAGCCGACCTCGGCGGCGATGCCGCCGAAGCTGAACGACGCTTCAAATCTGCCTATAATGCTGAACGCAACACGCTTCGCGTTGTGGATGCTTATGGACGCTTTCTCGCCTCTCACGGACGTCGCGATGAAGCGCTTAAAATTTACAAAGATTTTGACGATGTCGTTCCAAACCATCCCATCATTGTCGCCGCCATTGCGGATATTCAGTCAGGCAAAGCGATTTCGCCCTTCGTTAAAAATGCGGAAGACGGAGCAGGAGAGGCGCTTTATGGACTTGGAGCGGTTGGCGGTCGTCAAGGCGATGAACTCGCCTCACTCGTTTACTTACGCCTTTCCTTATATCTGGCCCCTGAAAATGCGCTCGCCATCGTCACGCTTGGAGATGTGTATGAACGCATGAAGCAAAGCGAAGCCGCCATTGATCTGTATAACAGCGTCCCGCGCGATAACGCGCTACGGGTTAATGCAGATGTGCAATCCGCTCTATTGCTCGAGACGCTTGGAAAATCAAAAGAAGCAACAGATCATCTCTCTGCCGTCGTCGCTGCTAATCCAAAAAACGAGGAGGCGCTTACAGCGCTTGGCAATATTCAACGCTCCAGAAAATTATTTGACGAAGCTGTTGCAACCTACACGCGCGTGCTGGACCTTCAAACAAGAGCAGACAAGGGACAGTGGCTTTTGTATTACTATCGCGGCATCGCCAATGAACGACGCAAGCAATGGCCGCAAGCAGAAGCCGACCTTAAAAAGGCGCTCGAGCTTAATCCAGACCAACCACTCGTATTGAATTACCTTGGCTATAGTTGGGTTGATCAAGGCGCTAACCTCGATGACGCCTTTAAGATGTTGCGGCGCGCGGTAGAACTCCGACAACGCGACGGCTATGTAGTTGATAGTCTTGGTTGGGCGTATTACCGACTTGGCCGGTATGATGATGCGGTGCGCGAACTTGAAAAAGCAATTGACCTCAAACCTTCAGACCCAGTGATCAATGATCATCTCGGCGACGCCTACTGGCGGGTAGGCCGCAAACTTGAAGCGCAGTTTCAGTGGAACCACGCGCGTGATTTAAAGCCTGAGCCCGAAGATCTGCCCAAAATACTCAATAAGATTCAAAATGGCTTAAATGAGAAACCTGAGCTTGCTGGAGAAAAAACCGGCAATAAAGGCGGCTAAGTCAAGGCTTCATACCAGCAAGGGTCAAAATTATCCGCCACTCCACTTCAGAAACAGGCTGCACGGATAAACGCGAATTATTGACCAAAACCATATCGGCTAAAGCCTTCTCCGCCTTAATCTCCAAGAGAGAAATTGGTCGCTTGAGGGGCTTAATCGCCCTCAGATCAACCATGCCAAACTTACCCGTCTCATCACTATCGTCAGGGTAGTATGTTTTGATGACCTCAACGATCCCAACAATCGCCCGGTCATCGTTAGAATGATAAAAAAAACCGCTCTCGCCTTTTTTCATCGCCATTAAATGCTTCTTAGCGAGATGGTTGCGCACCCCATTCCAAAAAGTCCCCTTCGCGCCAGCAGCGACTTGCTGTTCCCATGACCAAGTGGCGGGTTCGCTTTTAAAAAGCCAATAGGCCATTAGAGCTGAGCTCCAACCACATGTTTCCACGGAAAGAGCTCGACGCGCTCAAAAAGTCCTGCTTGCGCATAGGGATCTTGCGCGAGTAGAGCGCGGGCGGAACCTTCATCTTCGCCCTCAATAATCAGAAGCGAGCCGACTGCGGACTGCCCCGCCGCGTCAAGCAAAGGTCCGCCGAGCTTAACCTGGTTTTCAAATCTTTTGAGAAAGGCAAGATGAGCTGGACGCGTCGACATGCGCAGATCGACATGAGCAGGCTTATCAATGCACATGGCAACAAATAGCACGTCGCAAATCCTTTAAAATTAGTTGTTGTTATTGAGAGCAAGCAACATGGCGTTAGTCATGTTTTGAAATAACCTATTGCTTTTCTTCCGCCTGCGTTAATTGCGTGACTCGATCGCCAAAATCCACAATCGACGCTCTCAAAGCAGCAATATCCTTCTCATTGACCCCCGAAGCAGCCACGCTGTTTTGTTGCTCCTGCGACGACTGATGCGGATTTAAATTTTGACTGGCGCGCATCGTCATTTCATGTAGCGCCATTTCGGTCGAGTTTAGCAATTCAGTGCGCTCCGCAGCGATTTTCTGCGCTTCGCTGAGCTGTGCTTGCATATCTCGATACGCCTCTGCGGCTTCGCGCAATAAACGCTCAGAGTCCGCCACCCGGGCAGCATGTCGGCCAACTGCGGCAAGATCTTGAGCCTTCGAGAGCTTTAGAGCCTCCATATCCTGCTCCATTCGATGCTCGCGCGCGGCAAATTCTGCGCGCAACAGATCGCGCTCTGCTGTAACTTCATCCATCGACATCGGGGCAAGCATTTGCAATCTTCGCATTGACAGGCGCATGGCGCGCCGCCAGAAGGCAGGCAACAGCATTAGGAAAACGAGCCCGGCGATTAAAAAGCCGAGCGCAAAATACATCGCTTGTTCAATCACTGCGCGAAACCTCAGGCGCGTCTGCGCCATCGCATGTTAATACAGGCGCACAGTGCCATGATTGCTGCGTAAAATCAAAACCAACGCAAAGCTCGGGCGGGTGTCGCTCAGGTCGCTTTGGGGTCTAGAAGGGGTTCCATGTCGAGTTTTGAGTAAACTTCAAATATCCAAGGTTCAGCCCCAAACGCGCGCCCACGCCCGCCCGAACCGGAATAACTATCACCTCTTGATTGTTTAGAGCTGTAAAGCCCATTCCACCGACGAGGTAAGCTGAACCATTTACGCCTGAGAAACGCCGATAAATGCTCTGAACTTCGGGGAGGTTATAAACAAGCATCATCGTACGGTCGCCATCAAGGCCAGCGTCAAGTCCAATCGAGGGGCCCTGCCAGAAAACCGGTCGCTGTCCGGCGTTGCGGGTATACATTTTGCCTTCGCCATAACGTAGTCCGCCGACAAAGGCGGCGCCGCCTTCTTGTCCCAAAATATAAGCGTTAGGCTTACCCCAGCGTTTGTTGGCGCTCTCAACGCCATCAGCCAAGCCGCGCGCCACCGAGCCAAAAAACCGATGGCCATTATCTACAATCTCTTCACTTGAGAAATTTTCAGGACGCACGTCAGCCCGAGCGTGCGTCAAGGGCGCGAGGCTCAAGCATGCAGCCCCTGCGGCTAAACTGAATAGGTCACGTCTAGAATGATGGGCTAGAACAGATCTGGACTTGGGCAAGTTCATTACGGCTACTCCGCTGGCGCTTTGCGGGCGAGCACACCCGAACGCAACACCCCCATGCTGTTGAAACAGGGGTAAGCTAAACTCGCCCAAGCCAGTTAAGAAAACGTTGCCTTTTGGAAGATTAAAGGATTGCGCCAGGCGACAAAAGGTCCGTTACGATAAGATTCTTCTGCTTTGCCGTAGATCAGCGGCGACCCTTTAATATCCAACACCACCCCTCCAGCCGCGCAAAGAATCGCCTCGCCAGCCGCCGTATCCCATTCCATCGTCGGGCCAAATCGTGGATAGAAATCGCCGCGCCCTTCAGCCAATAGACAAAACTTCAAAGAGGAGCCCATTGGCGCGATTTCCAAATTCTTAAATCGAGACAAGTAAAAACGCGTGTCTGCATCCAAATGTGACTTTGAAACAAGCGCTAGAAACTTTTCTGGCGTTTCCAATCCAACACTCAACTTGCGCCAATCATCTTTTAACGCGAATGCAGCGCCAGCAGTGACGTCAACGGCATAGGCCGTTGCGCCTGCAAACCAGATGCGTGATTTTTTTGGCGCGAAAATTACCCCGATCACGGGACGATTGTTGGCGATAAGCGCGATGTTGATTGTAAATTCGTCGCTTTGAGCAATAAATTCTTTAGTGCCGTCTATCGGGTCAATTAATAGAAAAACATCCTCAGCCCTGACCGTCTCGCCCCTAGACACAGCCTCCTCTGCAACCACGCAGACGCCAGGCAGTAGTCCAGCAAGCTCTTTAATCAAAAACGTCTCGATACGTTCATCCGCCTCCGTCACAGGAGAGCGATCAATCTTTTCTCGCGCAATAATCTCAGACCGAGAAAGAACGTCCAAGGCAATTTGCCCCGCAGCTACAGCGAGATGGGCAAAACGAAGCGCCATCGCGTCTCGTTCTTGATTGGAATTAAACAAACGGCGCGTCCCCAGGTTGTTTGTCCCTTGAGTCTTCATCAGTTGTTTAGGCGCATGTTTTACAAGTTTGCAAACTTTTGGCTGACGATTACTCTTCAAATTGTCTGTTTTATGTGATTCGCGCATAGAGCTTATGGATTTGCGCGTAATGTCGAAACCGCGTTTCTTAACTTCACAAATGCGCCATTGCGCGCCGATATTTGGATAAATTCAATGACCCAATTTAACCTTGATCCGCTCGACCTTGCAGCGCTTCTTTCCTCTCGCGTCTGCCACGACGTCATTTCCCCTGTGGGCGCGATCGTAAATGGCCTTGAGGTATTAGAGGAAGAAAAAGATCCAGAAATGCGCGGTCATGCTTTAGCGCTCATAAAATCCAGCGCGAACGAAGCCTCCTCACGCCTACAATTTTGTCGCTTAGCATTTGGCGCCGCTGGGTCAAAAGGGGCGTCAATTGATACTGGCGACGCTGAATTAGTGACCCGTCAATTCCTTGCTGACGATCGCACGCAACTCAACTGGGGCGTGCCTCGGGCGCTTATGTCAAAAAACAAAGTTAAAGTATTGCTCAATTTATGTGTGCTCGCCGACACCGCCATTCCACGTGGAGGCGTTATTTCAGTTACATCCGCTGGCGAGGATGACAAAATTGGATTTAAAGTCGAAGCAAAAGGCGTTAATGCCCGCCTAGCCGCCAATGTCTCAACGCTTTTATCAGGCGATGCGGAAGAAGGAGCCATCGACGCTCGAGCAATCCAAGCCTATTACACCGGCCTTGTCGCAAAAGCTTGCGGATTAGAACTCAGCGTCTCGAGCGAAAATGAACTTGTTATTTTTGAAGCGCGGCCGGTTGTCGCGCCTGGGAATATTCATCTTTTAGATGATGATGCTTCTACCAAAAGCGACACGGTGCAAAGCGCGGTTGCATAATTTACGATTTAAAAAAAAGCCCTAACGGAAGAACTGTTAGGGCTGATTTATAGCGATTATGATATCTAAAAAGTTTGCGCTAAGGCGCTTACAGTGTGAGCTTGAGAAAATTAAGCGGTGATCCGCTCATCTGCCTCGCTTGGCTCTCTAAGCACATAGCCCCGACCCCAAACCGTTTCAATATAATTGCGACCTTCACTCGCATTTGCGAGCTTTTTGCGCAGCTTACAGATAAAAACGTCAATGATTTTTAATTCAGGCTCGTCCATCCCGCCGTAGAGATGATTTAGAAACATCTCTTTGGTCAAGGTCGTGCCTTTGCGCAAAGAGAGCAGTTCGAGCATTTGATATTCTTTACCTGTCAAATGGACGCGCGCGCCGCTGATCTCTACAGTTTTCTGATCAAGATTAACAATCAATTCGCCCGTAGCGATTACTGATTGCGCATGTCCTTTGGAGCGCCGAACGATAGCGTGAATCCGAGCTATGAGTTCGTCTTTATGAAAAGGCTTTGTGAGATAGTCATCCGCGCCAAAGCCAAGACCTTTCACCTTGTCTTCGATCCCGGCCATACCTGATAGAATAAGAATAGGCGTTTTAACCTTAGCAACGCGTAAAGTGCGCAACACTTCATAACCCGACATATCTGGAAGATTCAGATCTAGAAGAATGATGTCGTAATCGTATAACTTGCCTAAATCGACGCCTTCCTCTCCGAGATCCGTCGCGTAGACGTTAAAATTCTCGGATTTGAGCATGAGCTCGATGCTTTGAGCCGTTGCGCTATCATCCTCGATTAATAAAACGCGCATATTGGATCCCCACCAAGCTCCGTTCACAATGACTGACCAGCCGGGCGCTTACGACCGCGCCGATCCTTGGCTGGCCTCTTTAGTCCCGCGACCTAAGCTAAACTCACAAGAATTGGTAAGCGAAAATGGTTAACAAAGCCTCACCGCCCCAAAGGCGGTTCAACCGACGGGGCGCAGGACTCGAAACGCTACACAAGGAAAGCTGCGCAATCGCAAAGGGCGAATCACGACATAACTTCTATTTACCTGCTTTGACGTCAGAGGCGGAAGATGCATCGCGAAAAATTCTTAAGATCGGCTATCCTGTTTTTAAGAGCGCAGTCGCTCAAATGCCTCAAACATTGACTTGCGCGAAGCCTTTCTCCTATATGCCTCCCGCAGCGTCGCTCCGAGAGGGGCGGCGACATTTATTTTGGAACTGTCGTCAATTAGGCTTTTGACGCCTCAGATCGAGGCGGGGTAAATCCGGCGTTAGTTTCCACACATTAAAGTTTAATTGGCGCTTTTCGATCGCTCCCCGGAATGCAAGAGAAAAGCTAGTTAAATCAATTGCTTCTTAGGCTAGCCCCAAGATGCGACAACGAGTGAGGCGGCCTGCCGCCTGCGGAGAAGATCTGTGAAACGGACTTATCAACCCAGCAAAATCGTGCGCAAGCGCCGACATGGCTTTCGCTCTCGAATGGCGACTGTGGGCGGACGCAAGGTCATCGCCGCTCGCCGCGCCCGCGGTCGCAAGCGTCTCTCAGCCTGACACACACACTTAGCGATGACGACGGCGGACGGCACGATGACGACGGACGCCCCTGCCAAGCTCCCTCATGCGCACGGCAAGCCTGAGCGGCTCCGCCATCGCAGAGACTTTATTCGCGCCTCGAAACTTGGCCTCAGGGTCAACGCGCCTGGCTTTTCGATTCAAACCGTTCCCCAGGCGCCCGAGGCGCCCCTAGCGCCCTACCAGAATCCGCCCCGCTTTGGCTTTACAGTCACAAAGAAGGTTGCGGGCGCAGTTGGCCGCAATCGTATCCGGCGAAGATTAAAAGAAGCGCTCCGCGCTGGGGGGCGCCTTGGCGCGCAAGCTGGACAGGACTACGTAGTCATTGCTCGGCGCGAGACCCTCACGGCCTCTTTCGCCGATTTAATACTTCACATGACCGAGAGTTTCACGCGACTTAAGAGTCGCGCAGGCGCTCAAGGATCCCGCAAACAGAAAGATGGGCATTCGGCACGATGAAAGAGAATACAAGAAACATGCTCTTTGCCGCTGCAGTGTCGATGGTTTTCATCGGATTGTGGGATTACTTCTATGCTTTTCCAGAAATGGAGCGACAGAAGAAAACTCTTGCTGAGCAGGAGCGCGTCGCCAAAACAGTTAAGTTAGGCGCTCCCGACAGCCCTGTTGCGGTTGCAAAGCCAGTGGCGCAAACACGCGAAGCGGCTCTAGCGCTCAGTCCCCGCGTTAACATCGACACTAAGTCCTTATCTGGATCTATAGCGCTTAAGGGCGGCCGTCTCGATGATGTTTCTTTGAAGGCCTATCATCAGACCGTTGATCCCTCTAGCCCAATCATCACTTTACTGTCGCCTGAAGCAGGCCCAGATCCCTATTACGCAGAACTTGGTTATCTCAGCGCTGCGACTGAAAATGCGCCAAGCTTACCAACAACAGAGACGCTTTGGACTGCAGACTCTGACAAACTTACGTCAACTCACCCCGTTACGCTGACATGGGACAATGGCCAGGGGCTTTTATTCAAGCGCGTCATTGCAGTAGACGAGGAATATCTCTTTAGCATTGTTGATAGCGTAGAAAATAAATCATCTCAGCCTGTTACGCTTTATTCCTACACTCGTGTTACTCGCATTGGCCATCCTCCTTCAGCTGGCTATGCCGCTTTGCACGAAGGCTTCGTTGGAGTCATTGGCGATAAGGGAGAAGAGCTGACCTATGATAAAATTGAAAAGGAGCCAGCGGCGACAAAATCTTTCAAAGGCATTGGCGGCTGGGTTGGATTTACAGATAAATATTGGGGCGCCGTTGTCGCACCGGATCAAAATGCGCCAGTAGAAGCGCGTTACATCTCCATGGGCGGCGCTACAAAGATTTACCAAGCAGATACTGTCAGCACGCCTATAACGCTCGCGCCCGACTCCGCAACGGCCACAACAACACATGTCTTTGCTGGAGCAAAAGAGGTTGATACGCTCGACGCTTATAAGAATAGTCCAGGCATAAAGCGATTTGATCTACTCATCGATTGGGGATGGTTCTACTTCATCACACGCCCAATGTTTCGTTTGATCGACTTTCTTTACCACCTGCTTGGAAATTTTGGATTTGCGATCCTCGCCGTCACCGTTGTTGTGAAGCTAGCATTTCTTCCACTTGCAAACAAAAGCTATAAATCCATCGCTAAAATGAAAGCGATCCAACCAAAAATTAAAGAGCTCAAAGAAAAGTATGGTGATGATAAGCATAAGTTCAACATGGAGCAGATGGAGCTGTTCAAGAGAGAAAAGGTTAATCCCGCCAGCGGCTGTTTGCCGGTCCTTCTGCAGATACCTGTTTTCTTCTCGCTCTATAAAGTCCTTGTCGTAACTATCGAAATGCGCCACGCGCCTTTCTTCGGCTGGATCAAAGATCTCTCAGCGCCTGACCCCACAAATGTTTTTAATTTCTTTGGCCTGCTTCCATTTGATCCAACTCACGTCGCTTTCTTTGGACCTTATTTAATGCTTGGCGTCTGGCCTCTGCTCATGGGCGTTTCAATGTGGTTGCAAATGAAAATGAACCCAGAACCTGCAGATGAAATGCAGAAAGTAATGTTCAATTACATGCCACTTATGTTCACCTTTACGATGGGCGGCTTTGCTTCAGGCCTCGTGATCTACTGGACGTGGAACAATCTTTTATCGATCATTCAACAGGGCATCATCATGACGCGCGCGGGCGTAAAATTCGAATTGTGGGATAATTTGCGTAAAACCTTCCAGCGCGCTTAACGGAAGCGACGGCGAGACAGTTCGCCGTCCAAAGCCAATGGACGAAATCGATTTTTTCGAGACAGGACGGCTTTTGTTTGCAGGGCCCTGCGACTTCTTTTTCGCAAGCGCCTCATCAAAAGATTTGCCCGGTCCAGGCGCGCCTGAAATCGCCTTCGCAGGCCGCTCAAATGTCGGTAAGTCGTCCTTGCTGAATGCGCTGACAAATCGTAAATCCCTTGCGCGCGTATCGAACACGCCAGGCCGAACACAACAACTTAATTTTTTTTCTTTAGGTAAAAACGCTAGCGACGAACGTTTACGACTCGTCGATATGCCCGGCTATGGATATGCCGCGGTTGGTAAAGAGAAAATCGCCAACTGGTCTCAACTCATGCGCGACTATTTGCGTGGACGCGCTCAGCTTGCGCGCGTTTATGTCCTGATCGACGGGCGGCGTGGGGTCAAAGCGGCGGATACGGAAATTTTTGACCTTCTAGACCAATCGGCGGTCTCCTACCAAGTTATTCTCACAAAACACGATGAACTAACGACCGCTGAGCGCAATCAAGTTATTGAGGCAACGATAACTGCATTGGCGAAGCGGCCGGCGGCCTATCCCGAAATAATCTTCACCTCTTCACAAAGCGGCGAGGGAATAGCGACCTTGAGAGAATCTGTCGCCCGCCTTCTGCATGAAATTGGCGCTTGAAAGCGACTATAGCTCCGGTCTAGGTGTGGTATCCGCCAAATTATTGAGGCCCCAAATGTCCACCGACTCTGTCACCAGCGCACTTGAGCAGGCGCGGATTTTGATGCAAGCGCTGCCACATATGCTGCGCTATGACGAGTCCATCGTCGTTGTGAAGTATGGCGGACACGCGATGGGAGATGATCAAGGCGCACGCGATTTCTCACGCGACATGGTTCTGCTCGAACAATCCGGCGTCAATCCTGTTGTCGTGCATGGTGGCGGTCCACAAATAGGCGCCATGCTCAAACGCCTTGGGGTTGAGTCAAAATTCTCCGATGGTTTGCGCATCACGGATGGCGAGACGATGGGAATTGTTGAGATGGTGCTTGCCGGCGCCATCAATAAACAAATCGTGGGTTATATTAACTCCGAGGGCGGTCGCGCAATTGGCCTGACAGGCAAAGACGGGCGTATGCTGACCGCCAAGAAGCTAGAGCGACCAGACGGAGTTGACCTTGGCTACGTTGGCGAACCAGACAAAGTCGATACAACCGTGTTGGATCAAGTTCTCGGCCGAGAACTTATTCCCGTATTAGCGCCCGTTGCACAGGGTCCAGGCGGCGCTAGTTATAACATTAACGCCGATACTTTTGCCGGAGCCATTGCCGGCGCGCTTGGGGCGAAGCGTCTTATCTTTCTTACAGATGTGCCAGGCGTGCTTGATAAAAATAAAAAAATTATCGAGGAATTGAAAATTACCGACATCCCTGACCTAATCGCCGATGGCACAATCACTGGCGGCATGATTCCAAAAGTAGAAACTTGTATGTATGCGATTGAACGCGGCGTTGAAGGCGTTGTTATCCTCGACGGCAAACTGCCTCATGCCGTCCTCATCGAACTGCTAACGGATCACGGCGCGGGCACGTTGATTACAAGGTGATCATCCCGCATCAACGCTTCCAACAGATCGATACATGGGTCTTTGATCTCGATAACACCCTTTATCCGCATAATTCTGACCTCTGGCCAAAAATCGATGCGCGAATAACGCTTTTCATGATGCGTCTCTTTGGGATAGACGCACTTTCGCTCCGAGCTTTGCAGAAACATTACTATTTACGCTATGGCACGACACTGCGCGGCCTCATGCTTGAACATGGCGTTAATGCAGCTGAATTTCTTGAATTCGTTCACGATGTCGACCGAAGTTCACTTCAAACTAACCATTCTCTTGCGCAAGCGATTGCCAATTTACCAGGACGCAAACTTATCCTCACAAACGGTTCACGCGAGCATGCTATTAAAACCGCTCAGCAAATTGGCATAAGCCATTTGTTTGAAGATATCTTCGATATTGTTGCGGCAAACTTCATCGCTAAACCTGCAGCCCAAGCGTATGAAAGCTTCTTCGCTCAGCTGAACATTAATCCAAGACGCGCAGCGCTTTTTGAAGATTTAGATCGCAATCTTATTGTTCCCCATCAACATGGCATGACGACAATTTTGGTCACACCATCGCCAGATCAGTCTCTGGAACGCGAAGATTGGGAAGTTTCCAATGGCGAGGCAGCACATATTGATTTCGTGACAGATGATTTAACAAGCTTTCTGCAAGCGCTCCAGCCTTATGACGGTTGACTCCCACCGCCACGCGCCTACAAACCATCGAAACTTTTTTAAAACACGAGACGATCATGCCCCATACAGGCCTCGAAACCTTAATCACTGCAGCCTTTGAGGATCGCGCCAATATTAATGTCGAAACGCATGGGGATATTCGCCATGCTGTCGATAGCGCGCTGCGTCTTCTTGACTCAGGCAAGCTGCGCGTTGCTGAGAAAATTTCTGGGAAAGAAGGCCCAGAAGCCTGGAAAGTGAACCAGTGGCTGAAAAAGGCGGTGCTGCTCTCCTTCCGGCTCAACGATATGCGCGTTATCGCTGGCGGCCCTGCAGGCGCGACTTGGTGGGACAAGGTTCCCTCAAAATTTGCTGGCTGGGGCGCCGCGGAGCATAGCGCCGCCGGTTTCCGCTCGGTTCCTGGGGCCATTGTACGCCATTCAGCCTATATTGCGCCTGGCGCGATCTTGCTGCCGTCCTTCGTTAATCTTGGCGCCTATGTCGATACCGGTGCTATGGTGGACACTTGGGCGACAGTCGGCTCTTGCGCTCAGATCGGAAAAAATGTGCACTTATCCGGCGGCGTAGGCATAGGCGGCGTCCTTGAACCGCTCCAGGCTAATCCAACAATCATCGAAGACGATTGCTTCATCGGAGCGCGATCAGAAGTCGTGGAAGGCGTTATTGTTGGGCAAGGCGCCGTGCTCGCAATGGGTGTTTTTATCGGCGCTTCAACAAAAATTATCGACCGAGCTACGGGGCATGTCCATATTGGCTATGTTCCACCCTATTCTGTTGTAGTTTCAGGCAATCTGCCGGGCAAGCCGCTTCCTGACGGCACACCAGGGCCATCGCTTTATTGCGCAGTTATCGTCAAGACAGTTGATGCGCAAACTCGCAGTAAAACGGGCGTAAATGAACTTTTGAGAGATTAATGCCGATCGATCCGGCGCGCTTTCATTTTTTATACCGCAATGACCAGGGGCGTATTGATGCGGTTACCTGGCTTAAAGGGCTGCGTCCTCTTGCAATGACGCTCATCCCCTTTGTCGTGATTTGGAAATTGCTTGCCCCTTACACGAACCACGATATCGCTAAAGATCCTTTCTTCCCCCCGCTGACGATTGCCGCTTACGCCTATACTATCCTCTATGCCTTTGTCGTAATTTTTATTGCAATTAGTTATGTTAATTTATCGGCGAAACGTTTTCGAGATCGTGCGCTGTTTCCACCCTTAGGACTCGCCAGTCTTGCTCCCTTCCTAGGTTTGCTGACAGGCGCAGCGCATTGGCTGCAACCCAGAGTTAGCGAATCCATGTCGATTTGGTGGGTTTGGGGAATTGATACTATCCTCATCATCAGTGTTTTTTGGACAATATTTGAACTCGCCCTCAAACCTTCACGGTAATCATGAGCGACCTCTCTCTGGCTGTTGACTTAACGCAACAGCTCATTCGCTGCCCCTCTATAACGCCTGCGAACGCAGGCGCGCTTGAGGTTGTTGAGAGCGCGCTCGCATCTGTTGGTTTTGAAATCCATCGTCTCACTTTTAGCCAAGCCGATACACCGGATGTTGAAAATCTCTTTGCAAAAATCGGCGATGGCGACCCACATCTTGTCTTTGCTGGCCATACTGATGTGGTGCCAACTGGGGATGTAAAGCGTTGGCGCTACGCTCCTTTTTCTGGCGAGATCGCCGAAAACAAGATTTACGGTCGCGGAGCGTCCGATATGAAAGGCGCGATCGCCGCTTTTATCGCCGCAACGATCAAGCATATCAGACGTCACGGCAAGCCTAAGGGTTCTCTTTCTTTCCTCATCACTGGCGATGAAGAAGGCCCTTCACTAAATGGCACAATAAAACTTCTTGAATGGGCGCGCACGCGCGGCGAACGATTTAGCCATTGCATTGTTGGCGAACCAACAAATGTCTCTAAACTTGGAGATACAATCAAGATCGGCCGCAGAGGATCGATCAATGGCCTGATCCGAGTCATTGGCAAACAAGGACATGTCGCCTACCCTCATCGCGCTGAAAATCCCGCTCCCGTCATCGCGCGGATCGTCACCGCGCTTTCCCACCATGAATTCGATAACGGCACTGAGCATTTTGATCGAACAAACCTTGAATTTTCATCCATAGATATTGGAAATGCTGCGGTAAATGTCATTCCCGCTACTGCAAGCGCACAATTTAATGTCAGATTTAATGATAGCTGGACTCTCGATAGTCTCAAGGAGCGCCTCCGCGCCATCATCGCGACAGCAGCTGGTTCTACCACCGTAGAACTGGATTTTTTACCAAGTAACGCTGTTTCTTTCTTGACAGAGCCCGGCAATTTTTCTGATCTTGTGTCGACGTCAATCAAAACAGTCACCGGAGCAACGCCGGAGCTGTCAACCAGCGGCGGCACATCGGATGCAAGATTTATTATAAGCGCCTGTCCAACCCTAGAATTTGGTCTCACCAACGAAACTATTCACGCAGTAGATGAATGCGCCAGCATTGCTGACATTGAAGCGTTAGAACAAATATATAGCCTGATATTAAATAATTATTTTAACACTTAGAGTTCTTCTGCATATTGTTTGATAAGACCCTCTCTCGCATGCTCTGGGATATACAGCTGATAATTTCCAGGAAATACAAAGCCTATTCAGAGAAAGATCAAAAAATGAGATACGCCTCTCTAACCTTTATGTTACTATTGGCGTTATTAACTCCTTTTTTATCCGCATACGCTCAAACCACCCTAACCCTATCTCAATCTGTTCCCTTGAGATTAAAACCAGCTTTGAGCCATAAGATAATTCAAACAGCTCCCGCGGGCTCCTCGCTTATACTCTTGCAAGAAGAAGAGGAGTGGAGCCACGTTGATTTTCAAGGTCGTCGTTTTTATGCGCCAACAGAAAAACTGACGCTAGCGCGCGAGCAGACTTCTTCTTCATCAACAGACGACCCTACCTGCGATTACGGCTATCCTTATTCTGGCAGTAATTTGTTTTTTGATAGACCGCTTGCCAAGATACGGCACAGCGAACCGTTGGGATTTTTATTTGGCTACCATCGACGTAGCCCATGCTGAAATAACTCAAATTATTTTTTTGACCTGAAGCTTATATAAAACGCCAATTCTTCTGGATTAATTTTCATATTCTGAGGCGCCCTCATACCCGACCTTTGTAATGGCTCCAAACCCATGCCTGCGGGATTTTTTCAATTTTCTGTTTCTCTAAAGCAACCTCAGACAGCGCATTTGACGAGGACGAATTGCCCGGCGTCGAAATGGACGGCGACTTATTCGCAACAAGATTAGTTTGAGAGGCTATTTTTTCGGCCTTCTGCACAAAAACTTCGGGCGCGTTATCAGAGGCGCTACGATCAACAATAATTTTATAACTTAACGCTAACGCGATCAATCCAAATACCACCAAGGCGGCAATGAAACCAATATTGAATTTCTGTTGATGCGCTTTGAGAGTTTCAGGATCAAATTGATCTACTGCTTTAGGCAATTGTGTTTCTTCATGTTCAATCGGCGCTGCGATGGGATCGGCATCTATAGTTGTCGAAGGTCCTTGAGGTGGTTGCACGATCGCGCTTCCGTCAACTTTCTCAGCGTTAGAGGCAACCGTCGACGCGACCTCATCTGGGCTGCGGGGTGGTTGAGAAATCTCTTCCTTAATCAACGACTCCGCTACCTGCTGAGGGGACTGGCGAGCGCCTGGCATTGTCTGAGAATCTATCGATTTTTCAAGCGCATCTTGTTTGGATTGCACGCCAATGCTTGTGTCACCAGGTCGATCTGAAGTCGCCTCTCTATGAGCCTCGCTTCTCGCAAGATCAGGCAACTCTACTGGCGCGCCATTTTGTTTAAACAGTTTGATTGACTCAATTTGAACTCTTTTAATGCAGGCGATATTATCTGCACAGGCTTGTCGCTGTTTGATAAAGGGAAGATTCAACTTATTAGCAACAGACTTCCCTTGATGGATACGAAGATACTTATAGCCCTCATCAGCGATAAGATCTAAAGCAGCAAGTTGATCATTTGCACAGATCGCACGCTCATCTATACGAGAGGCGTTTGCGCAATCAAAACTTGGGCTAACAGCCCACGCATCAATTACAGGCAGTAAAAAAATTAGTAAGAAAAAAAACGCCCCTCGGAACAGACTGCTATATTTCATCACGCGTCGCTCCTGCAATAAATTAAGAGATTTTGCGCAATCCTTCTTGCGAGATCACGATCATTAAACCAAAATGAACCCTTAGACAAAGCCAAGCGCTATGTTCAATAAGCAGATTTCATCTAAAATTCTGGCGTAAAAAGATCTACACCTTCATCGACGACGCCAATGCGCCGAGATTCGCTTCGACCCGCCCCAGTCGTTTTAGAATCATAAGTATTTGATGGCGGCGCGCCGGTAATTGTAATTAGCGCTCCTTCCGCCTCCACCATTTCATACAATAACTTTGCATTCCCAGGAGCAAGACGAATACAGCCGTGTGAGGCAGGTCGTCCAAGCGAGCGGGTTTCACTACTGCCATGAATTGCGTAACCGCCATAAAAAAAGATTGAGTATGGCATTGGCGCATTGTCATATTTTTGCGAGTAATGCATTCTTTCTAGCGCAATTGGCTCATAGTCTCCCGCAGGCGTTTCGTATCCAGAACGCGCCGTTGAAACCGGCCACGTATAATTAGCTCTTGAGGAATGAACAAACATGCGCTGGCGAGAGAGATCAACCTCTATCAAAACCGTGGCGGATACGGATGTGATGAGTCCACAAGAAGATAAAATAAAGATACATCCGAATTTAGCCGCGAAGCTGATCCGAACCAAGAAATTTTGCATTTATGACCTCAAAGTTCATTCTTAGAGTTTATCTTAGCGTTTTAGACCGGGAATAAATTAGCCTGCGACTAGAACATAAATTTATTAAATAGATTTCCCGCAGAATATTTTTTTACGTTTAATTCATCCAGCTCGATGGAGATTCACCCAGTCGCACAACTCTAATTTGTAGGACCTACACTATCATTTAAGGCAATAGAATAATACATAGAAACGCTTTAGTAACCATAAATGAAAAGCTGTTACAAATACTCGAGTTATTAACCAGGAGTTAAACCACAGTCGGCTTTAAATCTATCTCTGTGCGCCAATTAGGCTCGAAAACGAATTCAAATCGTGCGCTTTGCGCCAAGAGTTAGAAGGACGACAAGCTATGAAGAAAGCGCTACTACCCCTAGCCTTTCTGGCGATCAGCGCCACTGTTGCGGCTGCGGCTGACTTACCCTCGCGCAAGGGAGCCCCAGCTTATGCGCCGCCACCGCCCGTTATGACATGGTCTGGATTATACGCTGGTCTTAATCTTGGCGGCGGCTGGGGGGCTGGCAACGGCAACTCCAATGCTTGGAACCTCAATGGTTGGAATGGCGGAATAACAAACAACCTTGCCTCCAGCGGCACTAGCGGCGGCATTATTGGCGGCGGACAAGTTGGCTATAACTACGCGATAACCCCACAAGTCATCATCGGCGCTGAAGCAGATTTTCAAGGAACGGGTCTGGGCGCTCCCGGCAACAACAATCAATGGGCTTGGGGCCTAGTACCCAATGGCAACGGCCAACTTGTTGCTGGATATTATCCCTACGGCGGCGCACGCGGCGTTAGTCTAGATTGGTTTGGCACAGTGCGCGGCCGTCTAGGCTATGCAGTTATGCCAAGCCTACTTCTCTATGGCACAGGCGGCTTCGCTTATGGCGGCGTACAACGCAACGGCGGCTATTGGGGCACGAACACAGGCTCCGCAACTCAGACGGGATGGACAGCTGGCGGCGGCGTAGAATGGATGTTTATGCAGAACTGGTCCGCAAAAGCTGAATATCTCTATTCTGATATCGCTGGCAGCAATACAAATGAATTTGGCTGGAACACAGGCCTAAGTCTGAATAATGTTAACAATCACACCCGCTGGAATACTGTGCGCGCCGGCGTAAATTACCACTTCAATTTAGGGGCCATCCCGACAATGCCGGCCTTCTGACCTCTGATTTCTAAAAGAGCCTGCAAATAATGCTCATACAAAAAGCCCGGCCATCAGCCGGGCTTTTTTAAGTAATGAATCGTTTTTAACTTGAATCCATGCGATTTATTCAGTCAAATCAATCAGAGTGATTACTTCCCGCGCGAGGCGACAAAGCCGTAGCCAAGCGGCGGTCCATACGTGAGCAGATGCATGGAATATGAGGCTAATAATAAGATAGCAGCGACGAGCGGAGTTATCCTTCTTGCTTTTTGCATTCTCACTGGCGTCTTATGGACTGTTACGCGTAGCCCACAGCAGCTCGTCGCACGGGAGAAGAATTTTAATCCAACACAGCCTTCCGCGACACTGCGGACAAAGGGGACGCCGAGCGACTCCTCCGCCGCCACTTCTCAAGAACAACAGCAACGCGGTAAGACGCTCTCTTCCGGCTCGCCAGCGGCTGCTTCGTCAGAAGAACAAAAGACGCAATCCCTAGAGACAACTGATCCTGGGATAGAAACCACGCCAGCAGTCGCGCCACCGAAGAAAAAGAAGCCTAAACCACAAAAACCACGGCCACAATTCGACGACACAGAAGATACAGGGCGCGCTCAGAGATCTCGAGGCACAATTTTCCCTGATATCCTTGGCATTTTTAATTAATAGGGCCTTGCAAGAGGCCGCCTATGGGATTGCGGAATCTAAATTATTTGAGCTTTATTAGATAATCTTGTCCATCGGCGCTAATCGTGAGCTCGGATGCGCTGCAGCGCGTAACATAAAGCGCAAATTTATCACCGAGCTTATAGGCTCCTCTAAAATCTTTAAAAGCGTCAACTTCCCGACCCATTGATTTTAGTTCATTCCTATAAATGCTAAATGTTTCTAACGGTGAAACGCAAGCGCCTCGATTTAATTTTGCGTCTGTTACTGTAATCGATGGAACCGCGACCTGGCAGATAATCGCCCCAGGATCTGATGCGCAGATGAAAGGCCCTGATACCGCCTCCTGCGCCCCCGCCCGCTTGCTAAAAAAAAGCATTGACGAAAGGATCAGCATTAGAAGCAACGCCATCAGAGCGCTATTAATCCTAGCCAAAACTTTGCTCCATTCATCTTAACCCTTACCCTTAGCGCCGATCCATATCTTATGTCAGTAGGGGTTAGAGTGTAAATAATGCGCTTAATAAGCTTCTAGCTTAATTTTATTGGGCTTAATTAATCGTCTATCGAGGTCGATGGCCAAATCAAGATTTGGAGA
>OMIO01000074.1 GCA_900299115.1 Methylocystaceae bacterium
ATTTTGAGTGATTGTAGGGAATTAAGTCAAGTAGGGTTTAGGGCCAATTATATAAGAAAAATATCCGAAGATGCGCTCCCGCGGAAATTACGATGGTTAATTCTTACGCAAAATAATCTTTCAGCACTCCCTAATGTTTTGTCAGAGATGCCATTATTGCAGAAGCTTATGCTTTCAGGAAATGAGTTAACAGAGCTACCTGAAGGTTTACAAAACGCCAGTGCGTTGGAATTATTAAGACTGAGCGCAAATAGACTTGAGGAGTTGCCGTCGTGGTTATTAAATTTACCGCGTCTTGCATGGGTTTCTTGGTCAGGAAATCCTCTTGAACCAAATATTACGTTGAATGCTAAAAATCATATTTCATGGGATAGTTTAAAGATTGGCGCAATATTAGGTCAGGGTGCTTCAGGCCATGTTTATGCCTCTGATTGGTCAGCCGCCCAAGGCGAGCCGATGCGTCCAGTTGCGGTAAAAATTTTTAAAGGCGCAATGACCAGTGATGGGCTGCCAAAAAATGAAATAATAACAAGTCTTGCTGCAGGAAAGCACGAAAATTTATTGGGTGCCATTGGACGGGTCGCAGATCATCCAAGCGGCTTGGAGGCTTTGGTTTTGCCATTATTACCAAAAAGCTGGGAAGTCTTGGCAAGCCCCCCAGATTTTTCAAGCTGCACGCGCGACATTTATAAACCCGAATTTAGAATTGAACCAGAAACAGCATTAGAGATTTTAAGATGTATAACGCAGGCTATGGTTCACCTACATAGTAATACTATTCTACACGGAGATCTTTATGCGCATAATATTTTATGGGATGTAAGCAAAGGAAAAGCAGTATTAAGCGATTTCGGCGCTGCTTGTGTCGTCCCTCAAAATACAATTAATGATGGTTGGCGTAAGATAGAAACTCGAGCGCTTGGGATACTTATAGAAGAATTGACGTCTCGGGTTAAATCGGAAGATAATATGGTAAAACAATTAAGAGAAATTTCTGTCGCCTCTCTTCATGCTAATTGTGCAAATAGGCCGCAAATGAGAGAGATATTAGATGCTTTATCAGGGCTTCATTGAAAGACCAGTAATTATGTTGTTTAAAATAAACACAAAATTTATGTAAAGAAAATTTAAGGGCTCTGCTTTAATCTTTTTCTTTTAATAAAAGGCCGCCAGCCGATAACATCAGCTGTTACTGTTTCATCAGAATTTAAATTACGCCATTTTTGATGAAAGCGACAGCATGGATAGGGAAGCGTATAGGTCCCTCGATTATCGCGACACAAAAGCTCAACTGAAATCTCTTCGTTTGGTAAAGTGTCTGTTATGAACTCAGAGAGCCTATCTTGCAGCGTAGCCATTAAACTATCCTATTTGTTAATTCTTTCATTCTGTAAACATGCTATTTTTAGATAAGATGTAATAAAATATATAGCCCAAATGCGAGATAATATTGTCGTTCAATACTATTGGCGTAATAATAAAGATAAAATTTTCTTTAGGGTTAGGTTAGAAATTTTTTTTATTTACGCACAAAACTGATTAAGTCAGAAATAAATAAAGTGCAAGCAAGCTTGCGGCTATTGAGATTGAGGATATTTTGAGTAGCCATAGAAAGCTATTATAGGTTTTAATGTGTTCATCCCATGATGCTTTGTGCGCACGCTTTTTTTCCTCAAGAAATTGTATTTCTTGTTTATGTCTTTCAATCTTTTGGATAAGCTCAAGAGCTTCTTTCCGCATCATAGCAAGTGTTTGATCATCAATTTTAAAATTAATGACAGCTCTTTGTAAGTTTTGATAGCATGCATTGAGGCGAGTCTCTAAATAGCGCGTATCTATATCTTCCTGCATCTTCGCTCTTCCATCGGCTCCCGTTAGTGATATTGACGGCGCCTCGTAATCTTTATGCTTTGGACGGCATGAGTCTTTAGAATAAGTTTAAATCATTTCTGCTACGGTTGAAAATCACCTCGATATTCCAGTCTTCATAAATTTTATTTTTTATTGAATGCAAAAGCTAGGAAAAATCTCTAAAGCGAGCTTTGAGGCGTTAAATTTGCTTAATTTTTATCATTTTTGTCTTGTAATCAATCTTATTTCGTTATTTTTAATCCATGATTTTTCTTTTGATTCATTTTATACTGCCTGCCTGTAGGCTCTGGAGCGCTAAGATGTTTTTTTTGCCAGTTTCTCGTCGTCCCCTGGCGGGGTCTATAGGCGGACTGTCTGCTCTTTTTTTCGGTTTTCTGGGATTTTACCCAACGAATGCAGTCTCCCAAGATTTTTTTCCATTTTTAGATGAGGATCCGCCTAGTCACGCCCGGATGCAAGAAAATAAAACACGTCAACCGGTGCGGAGTCGTTCCGAGCGCAATATTGATAGGGCTGAACGAAAAGACGAAACAGCGTATGGCGTGAAGGCGCAAAAATTAAAAGAGAACGAAGTCAAACAAGTTACAGTAGTGAAAAATAATTTGCCTCTATTTGCTGTAGTATCTGTCGCTGACCAGCGTATCTCAATTTATAATCATAACGGACTTGTTGCCCGTTCAATGGTTTCTACAGGTATTGAGGATCACCCTACGCCGAAAGGGATATTTACGATTTTAGGACGGGAGAGATTTCATAAGTCTAATATTTATTCCGGGGCTCCAATGCCTTTTATGCAGAGAATCACCTGGTCCGGCATAGCCATGCATACAGGCGTGGTGCCGGGACATCCTGCCTCTCATGGATGTATTCGGCTTCCAGCCGAATTCGCTTCAAGACTTTGGGGTATGACCCGCGTCGGCGAGAGGGTTGTCATATCTCCACGAGAAGTGACGCCGCATGAGTTTAATCAAACATTTATTATTACGCCAAAGATGCAAACGGTAATTGAGCCAATCAAGCCTGACGCATCCGACTCAGTGAATTCAGACAAGAACCTTCGTGAAAAGTCTTTAAATCCATACCAATACGCCATGCAGTTGAAGGTTAGGGCGGTAAATGAAGTGTTGAATGCTAGTAAGGAGCTGAATGAGGCTGTTCTTCAGCAACATTTAAAGGGAGGGGATGTCGCTTCATTAACAGCGGATGTCAAGAAAGCGCAATCAGAAATCAATGAGATCCAATCAAAGTTATTGATGAGTAATAAGATTTATGATGAGGCAGTCGAGCGGGCTAAAATAAAGTCGCAGGAGTTAAGCCAGGCTCAGTCGGGCTTAAAAGAGCAGCAGAGTGAACTCCTATCTCAAAAGAAAATAGATTTAATCTTGAAAGCAAGTGAAAAAGCACAGGCTTTTAAAGACGTGGCTCTAACGGATAAAACGAAGAATGAAGAGGCGTTGGCTGTAGCCAAAAAGAAATTTGATAGTCTCACAAAGCTTCTATCAGAAAAGTCCCTTGACCTTTCTCAAGCAGATCGTCGAATTAGCGAGTTAACAAATATTGCCAACGCCGCCAAAGAGAATGAAAAACTGGCGCGTCAAAGGATGGCGCCGCTTTCGATGATGATAAGCAGAAAAGATCAAAAAATTTATGTTCGTCAAGGACTGGCGCCTGTTTTCGAGAGTCCAGTAACAATTAGAGATTTAGCTTCTCCTATTGGAGAGCATCTCTACATAGCAACAGCGACGACAGAGGATGGTAA
>OMIO01000075.1 GCA_900299115.1 Methylocystaceae bacterium
ATGTCGTGATTATCCCACCTGCACCCTCGATAATTGGTATGAGGGCGACGATATCGTAAGCATTAATGCCAGTCTCAATAATCAAATCGACATGGCCGCCAGCTAGCGCGCAATATGCGTAACAATCGCCACCATATCTCGACATGCGCACTTTTTTTTCAACGTTCTGAAAGGCGTTACGCTGCTCAGGTTCAATCAATAAGGGAGAGGTCGTCATTAGAGTCGCTTTCTCAAGCGATGGACAGGCCCGCACAGAAAGCTTGCGACGCTCATCAATTCCTGTGGCCGTTCGAGCAGGTCCGCGCCAATAGGCCGCTCGGCCATCGCCATAAAATCGCTCTCGAATAAAAGGCTGAGACATCATTCCGTAACACGCTTGGCCTCGATGAGTCAGGCCAATCAAAGTGCCCCAAGTCGGAAACCCGCAGATAAAACTTTTGGTGCCATCAATTGGATCCAATACCCAGACATATTCAGCCTCACTATTGGAAGAGCCAAATTCTTCGCCAATAATCCCATGACTGGGAAAACTATTGGATATCAATTGACGCATGGCTAATTCCGCCGCGCGATCTGCTTCTGTTACTGGGTCAAACACCCCTCCCAACGACTTATCTTCAGCGCTTAAAGACGTTTTAAAAAAGGGGAGTATTGCTTCGCCTGATACATCTGCAAGATGTTCAACAAATTTTTCAAAATCTATGGCGGTCATTTTTTGTCCATGAGCGCAACAGGCTCCTTATTCTGCAGCAGCGCGCTGCAATACGCTCAATCCTTCACCAGTAGCGACGTCATACGACAGTCCCTTAACAACTTCAGCTATATGTTTAGCGATTTGAGAAAACCTTATACTTTTCTCAATTTTGACTTCATCCATATATAGGGCGCGAGACACTTCAATCTGCAGAGCATGCCATCCTAAATCAGGCTGACCAAAATGCTCCGTAATGAAGCCGCCAGCATAAGGGCGATTACGCTGTATATGATAGCCATGGCGCTTTAACCGATCTTCGACGCTGAGCACAATGCGACGATCAGCGCTGGCGCCATAACGGTCGCCAATGACAAAATCTATGCGTTTGTGATCAGACTTTGTATTTTTAGGATCTTTTGCGCTTGTTGAAGGCATTGAATGACAATCAATAAGTATCGCAAAACCAAACTTATCGCGCGCCCGTTCCATCAAACTTCGTAGCGCTGCGTGATAGGGGTAGTAGAAGGACTCAATCCTCTTTAAAGCTTCCGTCAAAGTCAGTTTAGCTGGGTATATTTCGCGCGCATCAGAAACAACGCGCGGTATCGTTCCCAAACCCGCAGCGACTCGAAGCGAGCGTGTATTGGCAAAATTCGGCAAATTCTCGATAAAAAGTTTAGGGTCGAGCTCAAATGGTTCTCTATTCAAATCCAAATAAGCTCTGGGAACATGAGCCAATAAGAGCGGAGCGCCGACTGCTCCAGCAGATGAAAAGAGCTCATCAACATAGGCGTCTTCGGAGCGACGCAAAGTCGCCAGATCAAGACGGCTCATAGCTACGAATGAGCTGAGATAGCAACGACCAGAATGGGGAGAGGAAAAGACCAAAGGCGAGGACAGCTGAGGCGGCTCAATAACCTCAAAAGGCATGGGAAATTTCTCTCCCATTTCTACAATGCCCCCATCTTGCGCTTTACTATTCATTAATCCTCTGGGCCCATCCGTCATCGGATCATTTTCTTATCAATCGACGACACCAGTGAAACGAAAATTTACCGCGATTTCAGAAAGCGGACACCGGCCTCTCGATAGGATCGGAAATTGAGAGTAAAACCCAGACTAACCCGTCAGAGCAGAATTTTCACCTGATATTTACGAAGGTAAGTCTTGATACGGGAAAACGTGAGGGGTTAAAGATGAACGACAAGCTGACGCCTAAGATCCTGCTTGCCGAGGACGACAATGATATGCGTCGTTTCCTTGTCAAAGCGCTTCAACAGGCCGGCTTTGCCGTCGCCTCATTCGATAATGGCCTGTCAGCGTATGACCAATTGCGGGTGGAGCCTTTCGAGCTTTTGTTGACGGACATTGTCATGCCGGAAATGGATGGAATTGAACTGGCCCGCCGGGCTACAGAGCTCGATCCAGACATTAAGGTCATGTTTATTACGGGTTTCGCTGCAGTCGCCCTTAACCCCAACAACCAAGCCCCTCAACAGGCGAAAGTCCTGTCAAAACCGTTCCATCTGCGTGATCTTGTGAGCGAAGTGCAACGCATGCTTGCTGCTTAAAGAAAGCGGAAAGGGCTTTTTGCCTCTGTTTCAGTCGCTGGACTTGCTCCCCTAGCTCTCTTGCGCTATGAGCGCGTGAAATCAATCTCATTGATCAAATGGCAGCGACAATCTGGGTCTAGCCGGCCTTTTGCTCGTCGCAACAAGGGTTTAGAACTATGAAAAAAGAGATCCATCCTGATTATCATACGATTAAGGTCGTTATGACGGACGGAACCGAATATTTGACGCGCTCTACTTGGGGAAAAGAGGGCGACACGATGAACCTCGATATTGATCCCAAAACACATCCCGCGTGGACTGGTGGTTCTACCCAACTACTCGATCGCGGCGGGCGTTTGTCGCGCTTTAATTCGCGTTTTGGCAATCTTGGCCTGAGCGCCAAAAAATAAAATCAGCGAATTTTAAATATTAATTGTTACCCAGCGGATTAAACTGACGAAGATCCACTTCGTCAGTTTTTTTCGTGAATAGACGACCTCTTACTTGGCTTTTAGCTAAGTCTATTCTGAGAAGGCGTCGCGAAGCCTGGCCAATTGCAACAATACAGGGCTGATTGGCGGCTCAACTTTCTCCGAGATTTCCCGCTCTGCATAAAGAAGCTGGTCCATCAGAATAATCCGCGCTTGTAAACGCAGAGAGTCGAGAGAAAGTTCTCTTAACCGATCTGGCAACCGCTTGAAGATTTCTGATGAAGAAGCAAGCTCTTGTTGTTGCAATCTCACACGATGACGTCCAGCAGCGGATTGATGTCGCGTCATTTCACCCTGATGAACAGCGCGCTGCAATAACAGCCAGGAAGCAATTTGCATTAATCTAGTCGTAAGCCGCATGCTCTCGGCGGAATAAGCAAGAGAAGTATCGCGCGAGAGCAACTTTGCCTCTTCTCTTCCGTCACCATCCAAATAAGCGGCAGCTTCTTCAACAAGTCCCATGCCTTCATGATATAAGCTGGTAAAGGCCTCGGATGAAATGAGCTTTTCAACCAAGGAAACAGGCGTTTTTTCCTTGCCAAAGAGTTCGGGTGCGCGCGACATAGACAAATCCATAGGCATGCGGAAACTGAGGCTCCGCTGAACTGAACAAAGTCATGCTAGCCTATTGATTGATAAATCGCGCGCCTAAGTAAAACTTAACCTTAACTGAAGAAAGAAGCTCAGCCGACTCTCGCGCAAATCGGTCTAAAATGAGCCTAATAAAGCCTTAGCAAAATCTATTCATGACCTGCATCTAACCTACGAAAAGAATTTAAGAATTTAACAGACTTGACCTTTATTTGTTTCGATAACTCAAGCCAATTTCATATCCAGCTTTAAAAAGATTTCGCCACCAAATGTCGCGTGAGGCCAGTATTATATTTTGGGGTCGTCAGCTGAAAAAATCCCAAACCAAGGACAATCAGCAAAATCATCCGCATACATTGACCAAAGGATACCCCCGGGAAACACCGCATCGCCCTATCCGCCTGAGAAGCGAGAGAGGGTAGATTGATAAAATCTACCTCAGTCACCTTCAGCATGTTTTGCGATGCGGATGGGGTTGTATCTTGTAAAGACATTTTGGAACCAATCATTACGAGCTTACGCGATGAACTTTCTCCCCATAATTCGCCCAAAATGATTTACACTAGGTAAAAAACACCATCAAAACCGCCATAAATGAACCGCTTGACGCTCAGGCTTCGAAAAGGGCATTGGTGTTTCTCGATCTCTTTTGACATCCTCGAGGACGCTTAATGATACGCTCTGCGCTAATGAATGTGATGACCGGCGCAGCCTTAAAAGCTGGACGTGGCCTCAAGCGTGATTTCGGCGAGGTTGAGAATCTCCAAGTATCTGTCAAAGGTCCAGGAGATTTCGTAACCGCAGCAGATAAAAAGGCTGAAAAAACGCTGTTTGAAGAATTATCAAAAGCGCGCCCCGGCTATGGTTTCATCATGGAAGAAGGCGGCGTTGTTGAAGGAAGCGATCAAAGTCATACGTGGCATATTGACCCGTTAGACGGCACGTCAAATTTTCTTCACGGCGTGCCAATATTCGCCATCTCCATTGCGTTAGAGCGAGAGGGACAAATAATCGCCGCAGTCGTCTACAACCCTGCGATCGATGAAATGTATATCGCTGAAAAGGGACAGGGAGCTTATTTCAATAATCGTCGTATGCGTGTCGCCGCTCGACGCGGACTTGCAGAATGTATGGTCGCTTGTGGTATCCCGCCGCTAGCCCGGCAAAAAGATCATGACGCTTTTAAAAGCGAACTCTCTGCAGGAATGAATAAGATCGGAAATATTCGACGTCTTGGCGCTGCAGCAGTTGATCTCGCCATGGTCGCCTGCGGACGCTTTGATGGTTATTGGGAGCGCGGCGTTAATTCCTGGGATATTGCGGCAGGAATCGTGCTTGTGCGGGAGGCTGGCGGTTTTGTTACGGATCTTTCTGGAGGCAGCTCCATGCTTGCGAAAGGAGAGGTATGCGCAGGCAATGAAATGATTCATCGGCAATTGCTCGACGTCATGAGGAAAGCTTGACGACGATAAGACTCCGGGAAGAAACAGACTGGCCACAACTCCTCGATTTATGGGTTGCATCCTGGCTCGCTACATTTCCTTTCATAGACTTTAATGCGCGACGCCCTTGGTTAACACAGCATATTGCTGAGTTGGAAAAGGATGGCGCAGTCACTTTATGCTTAACGCAAGGGCCAAATAAAGAAATCGCAGGCTTTGTCGTAATTAATTCAACCACATGCTGGCTGGATCAAATTTGTGTAGTCCCGCAATATTTTGGTCAAGGATATGGAGAGGATTTACTGAATATAGCGAAAAAAAATTCGCCTCAGTTCATCTCTCTCGATGTGAACGCTGATAATTATCGGGCTATCAGATTTTATGAACGTAACGACTTTGTTCAGGTTGGAGAGGGCGCCAACACACTCTCAGGACGCCCAACAGTCATGTTAGAATGGCGCCATAAATAATTGCTTCATTGATGGCTCATGGCTCGCCGCCTAGATGCGCAATGCGCATCATGTTCGTTGCGCCGGGCGAGCCAAAAGGCATACCCGCAACAATAATGATCCGATCGCCATCCTGGCCAAATCCCTCGCTGCGGGAATACTCACAGGCCCTTAAAACCATATCTTCAATATCGACGGCATCGCGCGTTTCAAGCGCATGAACGCCCCAGACCAGCGCAAGACGCCGAGCCGTATCTCGCGTAGGCGTCAGCGCCAAAATAGGAGACTGAGGTCTCTCGCGCGCAATTCGCAAAGCTGTCGAGCCAGAAGAAGTCCAAGCGCAAATTGCTTTTGAATGTAATGTTTGCGCAACATCTCTCGCCGCTACCGCAATTGCATCTGCTGAAGTCGGATTTGGAAGCTCGCCGCGCTGAGCGTTAATAATCGATCGATAAATCGTATCTGTCTCTACTTCTTCAGCAATACGACTCATCGTCGCAACGGCATCCTGCGGATATTGTCCAGCCGCACTTTCAGCCGATAGCATAACCGCGTCTGCCCCCTCAAAGACAGCTGTAGCAACGTCCGAAACCTCAGCTCTTGTCGGCAAAGGCGATAAGATCATAGATTCTAACATCTGCGTGGCGATGACGACCGGCTTACCCAGGCGTCGCGCAGAGCGATTAATCCGCTTTTGTAGACCAGGCACGCGCTCAAGAGGAACCTCAACGCCAAGATCTCCACGCGCAACCATTAATGCGTCAGAAACCTCTATTACCTCTTCAAGACGAGCGATTGCTTGCGGCTTTTCAATCTTCGCCATAACTAGGGCGCGGCCTTGCGTAATCTGCTTAACCTCTAAGACATCCTCGGGACGTTGAACGAAGGAAATCGCAACCCAGTCAACGCCTTCATCAAGCGCTGCAAGTAAATCAGCACGATCTTTCGGCGTCATCGAGCTAATTGGTATTTCTGTATCCGGCAGACTGACGCCTTTTCTGTTTGATAAGCGTCCAGCGATATCTACAACTGCATGGGCGCGATCTGGCGTCGTTTCGACAACGTGCAACCGCACGCGTCCATCATCAATGAGAATATTATCGCCGACTTTTAACGCCGCAAGAATTTCTGGATGGGGCAGTCTTACGCGCGAAGCGTTGCCAGGCTCTGGGTTAGAGTCGAAAACAAAGACATCGCCCTTTCTTAAGTGAACAGATCCCTCATCAAAGGCCCCAATTCGCAATTTAGGGCCCTGAAGATCAGCCAGAATGCCGATTGCACGGGACATTTCTGCTTCAATTTCCCGGATTATCCGCACATAAGATGCAAGAGCCGTATGATCCGTGTGGCTCATATTAATACGAAAAACATCCGCGCCAGCGCGCACAAGACCAGTGATAATAGCCTTATCAACCGTTGCCGGCCCCAACGTCGCGATAATTTTGACGCGTCGCAACCTTCTCATGACCTTACCAAATTCCTTTCCCTCGTCTCAAATAGACGTTTTAAACTCGATTAAGGCGTCGGCGCCGGCGGAGTCGACGCCATTGGGTCTGTAAGCTGAACTGTCCAGCTCTTTGCGTCCTTGCCTGTATCTATTTCAAAAAAACCCGTGCGTTCAAACCCACGTGCAAAACAATCATCACGACCATCTATGCGAAATTCACGGTCTCTCGTGCACATGAACGCTCGCCCCTTCCACTCGCCGCCCCGCTCATCCATTGCGTAGACATAGTAATATTGGGCCGCTAGCGGCCCCCGCAACAAGGTCTCGCAAGCTGAGGGTCTTAAATTCCACCATCCTTCAGACAGCCAATTTCGACCATCTGTATAAGCCAAGGCAATGCTCACGCGCGTTGTTGTATTGTTGCATAAACGAAAATCTGCAAAAGCGGGAAAGACATAAGCGACCCCGCTGACAAAAATTGTTAGTGCAATGACGCCTCGAAACATCTTTCACACAAAAACAAGTTGGATCGGACTGCCCGCCGCGTCCAATCTAATAATAATGCGCCAGACAGTGCTCTGAGGAGATCCCTCATAGCCGCTTGACGGTGTGTCGACCTCAAAAAGCCCGGTCAAATCAACCCATGGAAAACACTTTGCAAGGCAAACCATGCGAGGGAGATTTTGTCTAGCCTTTAGGTCGATTTCAGATTTAAACCAGCACGCTTAAGGAGCTTGTTTAAGTCTGAGCGCGGATCAATCGAGCGGCCTCAACCGCAAAATAGCTCAGAACGCCAGTAGCGCCCGCTCGTTTGAAACAGAGCAGGCTCTCCATCATCGCGCGCTCGCCGTCTAGCCATCCATTGCGCGAAGCCGCCGTGATCATCGCATATTCCCCTGAGACCTGATACGCAAAGGTCGGCGCCTCAAATGTTTCAGCGACCCGTTGCAGAACATCTAAATAGGGCATGCCAGGCTTGACCATGACCATGTCTGCGCCCTGCTCTAAATCTAAAGCAACTTCTCGCAAAGCCTCTTTGACATTCGCGGGGTCCATTTGATAGGTGCGCTTATCCCCCTGCAAGGTTTTGCTCGTGCCGATAGCTTCACGAAATGGGCCATAAAATGCAGAGGCGTATTTGGCCGCATAACTCATAATCTGAACATTCTGGAAACCCTCTGCATCTAATGCAGCGCGAATGGCTCCAATCCGACCATCCATCATGTCCGAGGGGGCAATGATATCGCAACCCGCTTGAGCTTGATTGATCGCCTGGCGCGTAAGAAGCGCGACAGTCGCATCATTGATAATTTCCTCTCCATATAACAATCCATCATGCCCATGACTCGTGTAGGGATCGAGCGCAACGTCAGTAATAACGCCAATATTTGGCGCAGCTGACTTGATCGCGCGGGTCGCGCGACAAACGAGATTATCGGGGAGCGTTGCATTACTAGCCGTTAAATCGCGCAATTCAGGGTCAATATTTGGAAAAAGCGCGACAGCGGGTATCCCCAAAGAAGCAGCTTCAACTACAGCTTCACAGGCTAAATCGACGGAATAGCGATAGACCCCCGGCATAGATGAAATAGCTTCACGCTTTTGCACCCCTTCAACGATGAAGATAGGCCAGATCAAATCTGACGTATCTAATCTCGTCTCTGAGACCAGGCGACGGGCCCATTGGCTTTTACGATTTCTTCTGGGGCGATGTATGAGGTCCAATTGGGGCGCTGCAGGGGTTGCCATAATCGTCTCTCGTCTCCAAATGGATCGCAAAAGTTTCTTGATGCTCTCTTAGGCCCGAGATCAGCTTCAATCAATGATTTCGACTTCCAGACCAGAAGGGATTATAGGAATTAACGGTGCCCAAGATTGCGGTAGGCTTTATGTCGAACTATTGGATGCGTCAGAAATTAGGTTTGGTTCAAGTAAATCGCGGCCTCATTCTGGCGGTCGCACTACAAAGCTCTATCGCTTTGGCGCAATCCGCCGTCCCGAATGAAGTAAAGCAGAGGACGCTCCCAGCGACGAATTCAACCACCCAGCCGCAAAGAACAGTTCCGTTAAATCCTTCTGCCGCCCCAGCGTTAAAACCAACTGTCCCGGCGCCGAAAAAAACATTGGACGGGGCAAAACCACCTCAGGTCCCTTTAGCGCCAGCGCCAGCAACAGCGCCCACCACGCCACTCCCCCCTCTGCCGCCCATTGATACTTCTAAGCCGCCGCCGATGTTGCCGCGCGCTTCGAGAGAACAAATGCACGCCTGCGCTGACCAATGGCATGAAATGAAGATGTCGCCGACGCAGAACCTGCCAATGTGGCGACACTTTGCAGCCCGTTGCCTGGCTCAGGAACAAAAAACTCAAGCCGATAAATAAAACGCCCGAGAAACTGTCGCCAGTTATCTCGAGCGCAATGAGCTTTAACTAGAGCGCGATCCAAGGATCGCGCTTTAATTAGCAGTCTTAAGCCGTAGCTGCAGCTTTAGCCTTGCGGCCGCCACGCTTCTTAGCTGGACGACGCTTCTTAGCAGGCGACTTCTTAGTAGCCGTCTTTTTAACTGCACGACGCTTTTTGGTCGCCGTCTTGCGGACAGCCTTACGAGCTGTCTTTTTAGCGCCGGCCTTACGTGTGGCCTTGCGGGCTGTCTTCTTTGCACCAGCTTTTTTCGCGCTAGCCTTGCGAGTTGTTTTTCTCACAGCCTTGCGCGCACCTTTTTTAGCCGCCTTCTTGGCTGGCTTACGCTTTTTTGTAGTAGCTTTCGCCATTCTAAAGTCCCCTTGGTCCGTGTCGTCGGAAAATTGGTCACCCGACTATACGCGTCGATAACGTAACGAGGTTAACCAGAGGTTCAAGCCCTAGCGGGCATAAAAACGCCGATCGGAGCCGCAATAGCGGTTTTCAAGCTCAATACATGCATGATTTTGAAGCGGTGTAATTTGAGAAAAATTTCTCACCCGACATGTGCGATTTGATCTTTGTGAGACCCAAAAAAAACGCGGCGTTTTGTTCTGAACGAGCAGACAAATCCATTCGGTAATTTTAATTTTATTTAAAGTTAGAAGCAGCGCCTCTCCGGTTGAGAGCCTTCTCAATTATCTGTTTTTAATAGAATTACCGACCAAGATCGGAATCCTTCTTTTAATTTTTATCGCACCAGAATCAAATCTCCTCTCCCTTATTTATTGGTAATTGGGCGTAGATAAATTTTATTAGCTACGCATCTTCATGCTGACATGCGTGAGGCGCGTTTGAGACATGATCGCCACCTACAACGACGCTCAAAATTTTGCTGTTAACGCTATGAAAAAAAAATTGTGTCTTGAGCGAAAAAAAACAAAAAAAATCGCATTTCAACTGGACGCAAAACGCAAAATCGCGCAACTGCGGAAAAAAACCGATTCGTATTGAGCAAATTTTGAGAAGAATTAGACGTCGAGTTTGCGTTTTAAAAGGTCATTCACAGCCTGCGGATTCGCCTTCCCGCCTGTCTCCTTCATGACCTGTCCAACAAACCAACCCAGCATTGTTGGCTTAGCCTTCGCTTGTTCAACCTTGTCAGGATTTGCAGCGATGACGGCATCGACTGCAGCTTCAATCGCGCTGGTGTCCGTGACCTGTTTCATTCCTCTCGCTGCAACAATCTCAGCAGGATCGCCGCCTTCGCTCCAAACAATCTCGAAGAGGTCCTTAGCAATTTTTCCTGAGATTACATTGCTGGAAATCAGATCTACGATTGCCCCCAAAGCTGCAGCTGAAACTGGCGACTGAGCAACATCAAGGCCTTCCTTATTAAGCCTGCCAAAAAGTTCATTAATGACCCAATTGGCGGCAAGTTTTGCATCGCGTCCTTTAGCGGTCTGCTCAAAAAAATCGGCGCTAACCCGCTCCATAACCAGCACGCCAGCATCATAAGGCGGGAGACCATATTGCTCTATAAACCGCGCGCGTTTGGCGTCTGGAAGCTCTGGCAGTTGCGCTTTCAAGCCATCAACATAGGCTTGATCGAATTCTAGCGGCAGCAAATCGGGGTCAGGGAAATAACGATAATCATGCGCCTCCTCTTTGGAGCGCATGGAACGCGTCTCGCCTTTGCCTGGGTCGAAAAGACGCGTCTCTTGAGCAATGACGCCGCCATCTTCAAGAATGCCTATTTGTCGGCGCGCCTCAACCTCAATCGCTTGACCAATAAAGCGGATTGAATTGACGTTTTTAATTTCACACCGCGTACCCAATTTCTCGCCGGGCTTTCTGACTGAAACATTCACGTCCGCTCGTAATGAGCCCTGCTCCATATTCCCATCGCAAGACCCAATGTAGCGCAGGATGGTGCGGAGTTTTGAAACATAGGCTCTGGCCTCTTCAGCTGAGCGCATATCTGGCTTGGAGACGATCTCCATCAAGGCCACGCCGCTACGATTTAAATCGACATGGCTCTCAGTGGGGGAAAGATCATGCATCGACTTTCCCGCATCTTGCTCCAAATGAAGGCGCTCAATCCCAACTGAAATTCGCTCAGTTGGCGAGACATCGACAATAACCATACCCTCGCCAACGATTGGATGTTTGAATTGCGAGATCTGGTAACCTTGAGGCAAATCTGGATAAAAATAATTTTTACGGTCGAAGATTGACCGTAAATTAATTTGCGCCTCTAGCCCCAGGCCAGTGCGCACCGCCTGACGAACGCACTCTTCATTTATAACTGGCAGCATCCCCGGCATGGCGGCGTCAACGAGCGATACATGATCATTTGGCGCGCCGCCATATTCAGCTGAGGCCCCTGAAAAAAGCTTGGCCTGACTGGTCACTTGCGCATGGATTTCCATACCAATGACAATTTCCCAGTCGCCTGTAGCGCCTTTTAGATATTTTGCAGAAGCTTTTTCAGACACAGATCAATCCTCGATACAAAAGGCGTGTTTTGCTGGCAACGCGCCCAAGGGGCGGTTGAAAATTACGTTAACTTATGAGCGCTTATCGCTGCCGCTGGCGGAATAATCGCCCTTTGGCGCCTTCTCTCCCATCAAACGTTCTTCATATTGTATCGACCACTCAATAATCATGGTCCATAATTTCATAGCAACCTCGACAGAAAGCCCCTCTCGTCTCGAGGCGCCAAGCACGCGCGCAATGACTTCATCAACGCGCTCCGGCGCCCGCGCCGGAATGCCCAATCCTGGCTTTACCCGCGCGGCGCGTTCAATTTGTCTTTGTCGTTTTGCGAGCAAAGCAACCAGTTCATCATCTAATTCATCGATTAATCGACGAACGTCTGACATCTCATCTTGAAGAGCTTGCAACGACGGTTCAGCGCTGTCTGGTTTTGCTGGAGGTGTGCTCATCTTATGTCCTCAAGCCCACCATGGTCTGGGATATTCAATTTTTGGCGCTGCTTGTTCAATTGCGCTCGCAAGCGAAAAGAGCGTTTCTTCATCAAAGGGACGACCAATCAGTTGCAATCCTAACGGCAGGCCATTGGCCGCACAGCCGCCTGGAACGGCAATGCCGGGCAACCCAGCCATATTCACTGTAACAGTGAAAACGTCATTGAGATACATTTCCACGGGATCACTAGAACCCTGTTCGCCTTGCGCGAAGGCCGTTGATGGCGTGGCAGGCGTCAACACAGCATCGACCCCTGCTGCAAAAACTGAATCGAAATCCTGCTTGATCAGACTTCTAACTTTCTGCGCACGAATATAATAGGCGTCATAATAGCCAGCTGATAATACGTAAGTTCCGATCATAATCCGGCGACGCACCTCTGAGCCAAAACCCTTAGCTCGGGTCTTTTCATACATATCGGCAATGTCGCGACCAGCCTCTCTGAGCCCATAGCGCACACCATCATAACGCGCGAGGTTGGAGGAAGCTTCAGCTGGGGCAATAATGTAATAGGTAGGTAATGCGTATTGTGTATGCGGCAGTGAAATTTCAACAATTTCTGCGCCTGCATCTTTTAACCAAGCCACGCCTTGATCCCAAAACTGCTGGATTTCAAGCGACATGCCGTCAATCCGATATTCTTTTGGAACGCCAATACGACGACCTTTTACGGATAGGCCAACTGCTTTTTCGTAATCTGATACCGGAGCGTCAACGCTCGTTGTATCCTTTGCATCATGACCCGCCATAGACCGCAGCATAATCGCTGCGTCCCGCACTGTGCGCGTGATCGGGCCCGCTTGATCAAGTGATGAAGCAAAAGCGACAATCCCCCATCGGGAACATCTTCCATAAGTAGGCTTAATACCCACTGTGCCAGTAAAGGCGGCGGGCTGGCGTATGGAGCCGCCTGTATCCGTTGCTGTCGCAGCAAGACAAAGATGCGCCGCCACAGCGGCAGATGAACCACCAGAGGATCCACCTGGAACAATTTTCGCCTCAGGATCAGCGTGGCGTCGCCATGGCGAAATGACTGGGCCGAAGGCGCTCGTTTCATTTGAAGAGCCCATTGCGAATTCATCAAGATTTAATTTACCAAGAGAAATAGCGCCATCTTGCCTTAAATTTGATGAAACAGTTGACTCATATGTCGGCGTAAAATCGCCCAATATACGACTTGCAGCCGTCGTCCGAACGCCTTTCGTACAATATAAATCTTTAACGCCAATTGGCAGACCCTCTAAGGGGCCTGCATTCCCCTCGGTAAGGCGGGCATCGCTTTGTCTTGCCTGGTCTAACGCCAATTCAGGCGTCTCAGTTATATAACAATTGAGCACACGCGCTTTCTCCATGGCGTTGAGGTGCGCTTTCGTTAGCTCTGTTGCTGAAATTTTTTTCGATCGTAACGCGTCGCGTGCTTGAGCAAGGGTGAGGTGTGTAAGTTCGGACATTTGGTTCTTTGAGATAGAGAAAATTGCTGCTCGTAAGCGATCGATTATTCGATAACTTTCGGCACTACAAAATAATGATCCTCACGAGCAGGAGCATTAGCCAATATATCATCGGCAATGCCGCCATCCGTAACGACATCGGGACGCTTCTTCATCTGCATTGGCAAAACAGAGGCGATCGGCTCAACGCCTTCAACATTGACAGAACTTAACGTCTCGACAAATGACAAGATGGCATTGATCTCTCCATTCAGTCGAGAGACTTCATTATCATCGACTGCGATGCGTGAGAGATGAGCGATGCGGCGCACCACTGATGGGTCGACAGACATATCCAACTCCGTCAAATTAGGTAAAAGGCGCTATAGCGCCTAGGCTACCGAGGCGCAATGCATGTTGTTAGAGAAAGATAGATTTCGCCAATACTATCAAAGCGCACCCGGTCATGATAGCGCAGGCGTATGAGCGAGCTTGTAACATCTTTAGAGCATTTATCGCGCCTTTTACCACTAAAAGGACGTCTCATGGGGTTGGATCTTGGAACCAAAACCATCGGCCTGGCTCTTTCCGATGTTGAAAGGCGCTTGGCAAGCCCGCTAGAGACGATAAAACGCGTTAAATTTTCACAAGATGCGCATTTGCTGCTTAAAATGGCCGAAGATCAACAAGCAATGGCGCTCATTTTTGGTCTACCCTTAAACATGGACGGCTCGTCAGGCCCGCGCGCCCAGGCGACGAAAGCCTTCCTAAGAAATCTGCGGTTACTCACGGCCTTGCCTTTCGCGCTCTGGGATGAACGCCTCTCCACCGCCGCAGTAACCCGAGACTTAATTGACCAAGACGTTTCTCGAGCTAAGCGCGCTGAAGTGGTGGATAAACTAGCGGCAGCTTACATCTTACAAGGCGCACTCGATCGGCTGAGAGACATAAAATCTGGTTCAAAGCTAAATTGAATGTATACCTCAGGCCTCTTGGCGCGAGCGTTCTCATCGATCAAGCTGCGCGGCTCATACACATATCCGCTTGCACATAACCGCTTGATGAAAAATCAGCCTATAAAAGCTTCCTCCGACAGCGTTGAATATTGTTGCAAATAACACGCACTAGACCTGTAGAGAAATCGTATAGCGCTCATTGCTTATTGGACGTCGCAATGATGTTCATAAAAGGAAATAAAAGTAAGCAACACACTTAAATTATTTTTGACCGATTTTACTTTCATCGCCCAAACGCAATCTGCGGATATTTTCCCTATGCTTATAAAATAAAATCAGCGTCATCGCGGCAACAACCCAAGCCGCCCTTAAATCCTGCATGATAAAAAAGCTAACAGTAGATGCAAAGCTAGCAACAAGCGCGGCTAAAGAAGAATATCGCCAAATCGCAGCAATGCTTAACCAGACGCCACAAAACAAGAGACCAACTTGCCAGTTAATGGCAAAAAGACATCCAAGAAATGTTGCAACGCCCTTGCCGCCTTTAAACCTCAACCAGACCGGCGCCACATGGCCAACAAAAGCTAAAAAACCAGCATAGATCGCCCATGTTGGCGACAAAAAGCCCCCCAACAAAACAGCTGCCGTTCCCTTTAATGCGTCTAGCAATAGGGTCGCAGCGGCGAGATCCTTTCTGCCCGTGCGCAAAACATTTGTCGCCCCAATATTGCCTGAACCGATGGAACGTAGGTCAACAGTGCCCGCGAGAGACGTTAACAAAAGTCCAAAAGGAATAGAGCCCAAAAAATAGCCCTGAGCCAATGCAAGCGCATCAGTAAAGTGCATGAACATGAGGAAAACACGAGATTGAGAGAAATTGACAGGGTCAACGCAAAAGCTAATCAGCTTTTAAAGGAGCCGCCGCAACCTCGCAACTCCACGAAATACTTATTTACACTTGCCAGATTATCCCTATTAGGAACCAAGGCTTGCAATTAATTAACACATCAGCGCCAAATCGACATAAAAGAGACATAGGCAAAAGATCCGCTTTGCCCCTCGCCCGCCAGAAGGCGCAGCTAGACTGGGATTGAGTATGTCCATACCAAAACGCAAATTGCGCCCGCGCGCCTTTCGGCTAAATGGCGATGAAACCGTTTCATCGCAAAATACTGGAGAAAATGCGCAAGCTGATTTTCTCAAAACTAAGATTATCGAAAGCGATGAAGATGTGTATGCCCGCGAGGCGTTTGAAAATGCGCGTCTGTCTGAAAATGAAATAAAGGCTCCCGACCAATCTTCTGCAAAATTTGCGCTTAATAAGCTACTTCTATCCTGGGGCGGCCTGTTTATCTCCGCATTTATCGGATTGATCTCGCTTGTCATAAGCGCATGGGCATGGAGTCTTGTTGAAGAACTTTTTTCACGCTCGCGCATAATGGGAGCAATCGGACTTATTTTGCTTGGCATTCTCGCGCTGTGCGCCTGCGTATGTGTCACACGCGAATTAAGAAGCTTATTAAAACAAAACAAGATTACCACATTACACAACACATTTAGTCGGGCATATCAAAACGATGATATTAAATTGGCCCGGACATGCATAAATGATTTAAGTAAGATCTACATCAATTATCCCGAAACAGCCCGCGCCCGCGCGCTGATGTCAGATTATTGTCAGCAGATCATGAATGGCCGTGATTTAATTGATCTAGCGGAACGCAATATTGTGGCTCCATTAGATGCACAGGCGCAACAAGAAATTGCAACAGCCGCCAAGCGCGTTTCAGTTGTTACAGCCATCAGCCCTCGAGCAATTCTGGACGTTTTATTTGTTACAGGGCAAGCGATCTTGCTCATGCGCCGTATCTCTGAAATCTACGGCGGCAGACCTGGTCTTTTTGGCTTTTTTAAATTAGCCCGATCAGTTGGCGCGCATCTTGCCGTAACCGGCGTCGTTGCAGTTGGCGATACGTTAATGCAACAAGTAATTGGCCATGGTCTAGCGTCGCGCTTATCTGCTAAATTAGGAGAGGGATTTGTTAATGGGATTCTAACCGCTCGCGTTGGTCTATCTGCGATGGCCGTATGTCGACCTATGAGTTTCACGACCCAAAAACAACCAAGCGTAGGAGATGTCGCTCCTTTTTTATTCCGCACTAAAGATAAAAGCTGAAAATAAAAATGCTGAAAATTTCAACATGGAATATTAATTCCGTTCGATTAAGAATGCCAATTATCGCGGAGTTTATTAACAGCAAGTCGCCCGACGTCCTGTGTTTACAGGAAACAAAATGTCGAGACGCAGAATTCCCCCACAAGGATTTTCATGCGCTTGGATATCGACATGTCCTCATCAATGGCCAAAAAGGATATCATGGCGTCGCGATTATCTCAAAAAAACCAATAGAACTCGTTGATAAACGTGACTTTTGTGAAAAGGGTGACGCTCGACATATTTCTGCGCAGCTGAATATTAAAAATACAGCAATCATGATTCATAATTTTTATGTTCCAGCAGGCGGCGACGAACCAGATGCGGCAATAAATCCTAAATTTGCGCATAAGCTCGATTTTCTGGATGAGATGAGTCATTGGGTAAAGGAAAATAAAATTACTCAAGCGCCATCTATCCTTGTCGGAGACTTAAATATTGCTCCGTTAGAAAATGATGTCTGGAGCCATAAAGCTTTGCTTAAAGTCGTTAGCCATACGCCAATTGAAGTAGAAAAGCTCAATGCCTTTTTTAAAGCTGGCGAATGGATCGACGCCTTACGTCATTTTATTCCAGAGCCCGAAAAATTATATACTTGGTGGAGTTATCGCGCTTCAGACTGGGCCGCGTCCGATCGTGGGCGGCGTCTAGATCACATATTGGTCAGCAACTATTTTGCTGATCGTTTGAAAAAAATAGAAATATTGAAAGAAGCCAGAGGGTGGGAGCGTCCTTCTGATCATGTGCCCGTGACGATCGAACTTTCAATTTAAATAAAGGCTGGCCTCAATGATTGCCCGCGATTTATTAAATAGCGACGCTCCATTTGTTACGGCCAACGCTAATATTAATTATGTAGCACGCTTACTGCAAGAATGCGCATGTGGCGCCATCTCCGTTGTTGACGATAATCTCGCGCCAATTGGCATTATTACACGAAAAAATATTGAGGCTATAAACAAAAAAATTACCCCGCAGACGGGAGCAATACCAGAATTTTTACTAAAGGGCCGCAAACAATTTGAAACAATTAATGATGATCTGACGCTCTCTGACGTCATGACGCGCAAACCTGTTTTTGTTTCGGAGGACGCGGCTCTTATCGATATTGCTCGGTTAATGGAACAACATAAACTCAAAAGAATTCCTGTTGTTGGCGGAGACCGTTTTATTGGGCTCGTCTTACGAAAAAATGTGATGCACGCCCTCACCGATCCAGGCAAATTGGATGCAAAGCCACTTAATCGCACAAACGCGCTTATGGAGATTTCCGAGCATCCCCAGCTCTATCCTGAAAAATTTTCAGCTGAAAGTTTTAGAGCCCTGGTCGCCGCGCATGAGCATAAAATGGCGCAGGAGCGCATAGAGCAATCTCAAGCCGCGCAGGAAAATCGTGCAGAGCGCATTCGAGAACTGCAAAATAAAAGCCTAGCGGATTCCCATTGGCGCCAGATGCTCATTAATGCGCGTAACGCTGCAAATGCTGGGCTTACAGAATATATGCTCATCCAGTTTCCCTCTCAACTTTGTCAAGATGGGGGGCGCGCGATCAATGCGCCTGACCCAGATTGGCCTAAAACATTGCGTGGAGAACCGGCTGATGTGTTTCAACATTGGCGCAATGAATTGCAGCCTCAGGGATTCAAAATTGCTGCTCAAATCATCAATTTTCCTGACGGCATGCCAGGCGATGCGGCGCTTTTCCTCATTTGGGGCGGCGCGCGAGAGGGCGGTAAATAAGTAAGGGTTTTTCCGTTAGCGTCGTTTTGATCCGGTTGCTGCGCGCAAAGCTGCTAGGGATGGAAAACGCTGACTGCCCGTTGGTTTTCTGACCTCAACAGAGCCATCTGAAAACATGACATAAGTCGTATCTCCAGCGCTATAACGGTCAACCTCTTCCACCTCCCCCTGAATAGGGGAAAGCTGCGGCCGCTCTGAGGGCTCTGGCGGAGCAATCGGTTTGGTTGAAGCCAAGGACATATCCTGGCGATCTGAACTTGCGGCCTGATGTAATGTTTTTGCGCCGCCGCCCTCGATCTTTAACCCTGCTGAGGAGGAACTCAGGGGTTTAGCCGCCTCTTGAGATATTAATTCCCGATCTAGTGAACCGAGCGGTAAATTTTTTAGGCTCGTCAAAACGGTTAGGATTCTGCCAAGCGCGATTGTCATGACGCCGCCCGACACGGCGACGCTGCCAGCTATAAATTGGCTCCATCCTCGCTCAAGCTGAATGAGATCCCAACCTGCCCAAAGACCATATCCGCCGCTCAAGACGAGCAAAATTCCCAAAAAAATAATGCCCCAGCCAGAAAAATTACGTCTCATTACCGTCTCTCTTCACCGCATAACTCCCCTCTAGCACAGGCAAGGGACTTTTGGGGACAAGTGTTTGTGCTGCTGAGGATCACGAGGCCCTAATGATTGAGATAGGCGAAGCTCATTGTCCTTGAATGATTGAGCCTAGATGATGGGGGATAATATTTGCCCCCCAGAAAAGATGAGAGACTTAATCGCCTTACTTATTGCCGTGACCGGTTCTGAGGGCTACTTATCCGCAAGGATTTATCTCAGATCCTTTCCCCAGGAGTTTTTAATGTCATTTACACTCGAAGATCTGCCCTACGCTTATGATGCGCTCCAGCCTTATCTCTCGCGTGAAAGCTTTGAATATCATCACGACAAACATCACGCGACCTATGTGACAAACGCCAATAACCTCATCAAAGGCACAGAATATGAGGGTAAGCCGATCGAAGAGGTGATTGTCGCCGCCTATAATCGAAATACGCCCATCTTCAATAATGTGGCGCAGCACTATAATCACCATCACTATTGGAAGTGGATGAAGCCCAACGGCGGCGGCCCCATTCCTGGTAAAGTCGAGAAATTAATTGTCGACTCATTTGGGTCAGTTGATAAGTTTAAAGAGGACTTCCAAAAAGAAGGCCTGGCGCAATTTGGATCTGGCTGGATTTGGCTTGAGGCAAAAGACGGTAAACTCGCATTGCGAAAAACCGCCAATGCAGAGAATCCTCTGATCCATGGCGCAACGCCCCTGCTCGTTGCCGACGTCTGGGAACATTCCTATTACATCGATTACCGCAATCGCCGGGCGGATTACCTAAAAACCTTCCTCGATCATTTAGTTAATTGGGAGCATGTTGAAGAAATGCTCAGCACCGCCGCATAAAACAATGCTTATAAAGAACGGCGCTGATTAATCTCAGCGCCGCTCTTTACTCTTATTACTCAATCAAACCTACGCTTCAGGCTGTTTGTTCAACCACGACTTTAAGTCTATTCAACCCTGCCTCAAGATCGGCGCCGGCGCGGTTTTCTGAACTTTTAAGAAGATTAGCAGCTTTGCCAATGAAGTCTAACCGGCGATTGACTTCCCAAATAACTTCAGTATGCGATCCAGCCTCTGTAAGATTAAAGCTAATATCATCAATTACTTCTAATGGCTTTTTAATGTGACGCTTTATGATAACGCGCTCATTTTGACTGCTTTCAATAATTTTCATTTTACCTGCGCCAAGTCGCGCGTCATCCGCCCATTGGTAAATGGCCCCCGCACCCAAAGGCGAACCATCAAAAGCGGTTGAGGCGTTTGCAGAGGGGGTCGCTAAGGGCGACCAATCCCGCCATTTATGAAAATCATTGATAAAGGGATAGACGACCTCTGGTCCGCGCTCGACGATCACCGAACGCGCAACATGAAATTTATCGGACTTAAGGGAGATGAAAATTATGATCCCACTGAGAGCGGCAAGCATAAACAGCAAAATAAGTGTCATGTTTTATCACCGCCTCGGGCGCAGCGCCGATTAGCTATAGCTTCTTAAAAGAGAAATAGCGCGCAACAAGCTCCCCGCAAGTCGGCCTACGTTAGATAAGACTGGCGCAAAAAGACTGGATCTTATGGCAAGCCTGCTCCAAAACGAGAGCTGACGCAGCATAGGAAACCCTGAAGTTTGGACCTGTGCCAAAAGCGGATCCTTGAACAACGGCAACCCCTTCTGCTTCAAGCAAGGCTGTTACAAAATCCGTATCATTTTCAATAATTTTTCCTTGAGGCGTTTTCCGGCCAATCGCCTCTGCGCAGGATGGGAAAACGTAAAACGCCCCCTCAGGCATCGGACATTTTAGAAATTTCGACTGATTCAGCATTGAAACAACAAGATCGCGCCGCTCTTGAAAGGCTTTTCTAAAAGTCGCCAAATGCTCCTGTGGACCATTAAGCGCCTCGACAGCCGCCCATTGGGCAATCGAACATGCGCCGGAAGTCTGCTGGCCTTGCAAAAGATCCATGGCTTTAATCAGCGCGCTCGGCCCAGCTGCATAGCCAATGCGCGACCCCGTCATGGCATAGGCCTTTGAGACGCCATTCATCGTTAAAGTGCGATCAATTAAGCCAGGCTCCACCTGAGCCGGCGTTACAAATTTAAAATCTCCATAAACGAGATGCTCATAAATATCGTCAGTCAACACATGGACCTGTGGGTGACGAAGCAAGACATCCGTCACCTTCTTCATCTCTTCATGACTATAAGCCGCGCCAGAAGGATTAGACGGGGAATTCAAAACAAGCCATTTTGTCCGTGGCGTAATAACGCGCTCCAAATCTTCAGGCTGAAGCTTGAATCCGTCTTCCATTTTTGTATGAACATAAACGGTAGTTCCGCCGCATATTGCGACCATTTCAGGGTAACTTACCCAATAAGGTGCCGTAACAATAACCTCATCACCAGGATTAAGTGTAGCTAGAAAAGCATTGAAAAGAATATGCTTTCCTCCAGTAGCTACAATTGTATCTGAGGACTTGTAAGCGAGGCCGTTCTCGCGCTGGAATTTTTTTGCAACAGCTTCGCGCAATTCTGGAATGCCCAGAACGGGCGTATAGCGCGTCTCGCCGCGGTCAATGGCGAGCTTGGCGGCATGTCGAATATGCTCTGGAGTGTCAAAATCCGGCTCTCCGACGGAGAGACTAACAACTTCCCGGCCCTGCGCCTTTAAATCTCGCGCCTTTTGGGTAACGGCAATGGTTGCTGATGGCTTAACGCGTGAAAGAGCCTGGGCAAGGAACGACATGTCGATAGCCTTCACTGTAATTGGGCCAGAAGAATAGGTTAAGAAAGACGCCCCGCAGGCCACACGGGCTAGTTGAGCCTAGCGAGAGTGAGCTTTTGCGTCGCACTTATTAGCAGTTAAGATTAATGTTGACGCGAGGTTCAATCAACCTAAAAACCTGGTTTTGAACAAGTTCAGAAAGATATCGCACTGCAAAAAAAGAAATGATCGCCCAAAGTATCCCGGACTAAAATGATTTAGCAGCAAGATGGCCTGCCCTGGGTTTTATTTGCCGCGTCCAAAGAGGCGGAAGCGATAATTTTAA
>OMIO01000076.1 GCA_900299115.1 Methylocystaceae bacterium
CTTCAGGAGAATTCAGCTGGAATTTCATAAGCTGCTCTTATCAGGTGAAATATTGGTAATATAGAGATATATATAGTTATTGGTGGGATTATGCGAGTTTCCAATTGAACGACTGCGCTAATTGATAAGTTCAAAATAGACTTGCAATGGGAGCATCGTCTGAAAACTACCCATACTCTTAATAGCCGCTATTTTTAAGAGTCCTAGAACTCGATAATTAGATAAGGACGTAATCCTCAGATCACTATACCAACCACCGGCTTCTTGGAGTGCTGCATTCAAATACCTTACAGAAGACTGCATTCGATCACATTGCCAAGAAAAAAATTCTTGCATCACTGGCGGCTACCACAGAAGGATTTAAGTCGTTTTTTTGTGAGATATTTTAGATTTATAGCTCCTCTGATCTGCAGCTTGTTGCATAGGTAAAGCTGCTAAGTGTGCGTAGCGAGCAGTTGTCGTTGGATTTGAATGCGGATTGAAGCCAACTGGTCAGTTACCTGAATTTGGCTTGCGCAGAATTCCAATCGGCTTTTATGTTTGAACAGTGCCAATAAGGCGGATGCCTGAGAAAACCTAAATTTTTCGATAGCAAGTCTTGTGCAATCACCTGACTCAGTCTCTGGTCAACGCAAGTTCTTGGGAAATGAGCCATCATCATTGTCATAAAGATGAGAGTGAATAAAAATTAGGTTGACAATATATGGTGAATTTAAAGAATTTACTGTGCCCGATTTTGTGCCAGCTTTAGACTCGTTTCGTGCGCTTCCTGCGCCTAATGTAAACAAAAGAAATGATGATGTAAGTCATTGAAAAGTGGCGGAAGAGGTGAGATTCGAACTCACGGTAGGCTTGCACCTACGGCGGTTTTCAAGACCGCTGCCTTAAACCACTCGGCCACCCTTCCGTGGGTTCCCTGATATAACAACTTCCGTCCTAGGGCGAGAGAGAATTTTACGCATTGCACAGCCTTAGGGATCTCAATGCGAATTTTTTGCTTACTGGACAGCTATTACAGATTTGAAGTCTTTGCTTCACGGAGTTCATGATATTGAAAGAGACTTATCATGAGGACTAGCGCGTTTACAAATGAGCGTAGCATGGCGACTTAAATCTTCTTTGTTTGTTGGAAATAGATGAGGCTCGTTTAACAGTGGCTGATGTACCAGTTGTCGCCCGAGTTAAAGAATTACGAAATTTTGTTCAGGCGAAACGTCTGAAGGGAAAGTCTATCGGTCTGGTGCCGACAATGGGCGCTTTGCATGCAGGTCATCTATCATTAGTTGAAATCCTCCGACAATACGTCGAATGCGTGATCGTAACGATTTTCGTTAATCCTACGCAATTCAGTGTCAATGAAGATTTTGGTCGCTATCCACGTCAACTTACGCAGGATCTTGAAAAACTTCATGAAGTTAAAACAGATCTTATCTTTGCACCTCATCTTGAGGAGATGTACCCGTCAGATTTTTCAACTCGTATAATTATAAGCGGTCCAGCTGAAGTAAACTTAGAAGATCGCTTTCGTCCGACCCATTTTGAAGGGGTTGCAACAGTTGTTGCTAAGCTTCTCAATCAAGCACAGGCAGATATCGCTATATTCGGAGAGAAAGATTATCAGCAGTTACAAGTTATTCGTAGTCTCGCGCGCGATCTTGATTTATCGACACGTATTCTTGCTGGACCTACGCTCAGAGAAGCAGATGGTCTCGCTCTATCATCGCGAAATGCTTATCTTTCTGACGAAGAGCGCGCAAAGGCACCGCAACTTTATCTCGCGCTTTGTAGTGCGGCTAGCCTGATTCTATCAGGCATGGACATTAATGAGGCCTTAAAACAATCAACCGAGATAATTGTGAAGGCTGGGATGCAGATTGATTATCTTGAATTGCGGCATGCCGAAAGCTTGGCACCGGTGCTCAGCCTCGCTGATGGGCCAGCTCGATTGTTGGTGGCCGCACATCTTGGTAAGACAAGATTGATTGATAATATCTCTGTGCCTTAGAGATGTCGTATTGATCTAACCAGATTATGCGTTAGCTTGCTAAAAGCAGCTAACTTTAAATTTTAATATTTATGTAAGCTAGTCAGTAATTAATAGGATTATCTGTTGTTGAGCCAAAATAGATTTCAAAGTTTCTGCGTAAAACTTGATCCACTTCTTTCATATCTACATTTATCCCAAGATCCTGCATGCTAGTGACGCCAAGATGCTGCGCCTCGATCCCGCAAGGCACGATGCCGCTGTAGTGGGAGAGGTCTGGGCATATATTCAATGCCACACCATGAAAACTCACCCATTTGCGAATTTGTATTCCGATTGCTGCAATTTTATCTTCAGCAATTTCTCCGTTGGGTCCTCTCGGTTTTTGTGGTCGCGGCACCCACACACCCACGCGCGTGTCATGTCTGACGGCCTCAACAGCAAATTCCGCAAGTGTGGCAATTAGCCAGTTTTCGATAGCGAAGATCAAAGCACGCACATCGCGATGGCGACGGGAGAGATCGAGCATTAAATAAATAATGCGTTGCCCTGGGCCATGGTAGGTGAGCATACCGCCGCGTCGACTAAGGTGAACAGGAAATCGCGCCTCAATGAGATCCTCATCCTTTGCGGAGGCTCCGGCAGTGTAAAGCGCTGCGTGTTCGAGAAGCCAGGCTTGTTCATTTTCTTGATGATGAACGATCTGGCTAACGCGCAGTTCCATGTCTGCAAGCGCTTTTTGATAATCCTGCAATCCCTCGCTGATACGCCATTCAACCGCCTGGGGATTCTCAGAGACAAGCAAAAATTGACTGTTCTTATTTTGAAGCTTTTCTGGCATGACAGTCGCGCGGGATTAAGTTTATAGAGCCTCTCTATAACACTTTTTACGCTTTTTTTCTCAAAGAGATGGGCTTTTAGGCGCGGCTTGTCATCGCGGCGCCAATTTGTTAGAGCCTGCGCCCAAGCGCTGGGGGTAAGCCAAGCGCTTTTGCGGCCGTGGCGGAATTGGTAGACGCGCTAGCTTGAGGTGCTAGTTGGGTAACACCAGTGATGGTTCGAGTCCATTCGGCCGCACCACTTCATGAGATTGACCCTGGGATATTAGCCGGGGTCAATCTCTGATACCCTTGATCGCTAAAATTATAAAATTGATTGCGTAGATTAACTTCTTGCAAAGGTATATTTTTTTAGTGTGTTTCTTTTGGTTTTGAGCCCGCATTATGCGCGCCAAGCGTTTTTTCGATGATTGGCTCTGTAGTTGACGACCAATTTGCATCCGCGTGCGTTAAAGGCGTTTCGCCTTCCCCCGATACGATATGCACAATGTGATACCCTCGTAATTTTAACTCTTTTAAAAACTCTGGGAGCATCTGTGCGGTTTGCAATTTTGAATCATGAAAAAGAATAATTCCTTTGCCAATCTTTTCTAGCCGCGACAATGTCAGCTCAAGCTCTTCTTTTGGTGTCATTTGTTTCCAATCTGATGCCCAGATGTCTGAACCAAAGATTGTGTAGCCGCGTGCAATCATCCAGTCCTTTAATACAGCCGTATCGGCAAAGCCGGGAAACCGGAAGAATGGCGTCGTAGGTCCGCCAGCCGCCTGAGTCACCGCAGCGATCCCTTTATCAATATCCGCCTTGGCGCTTGCTTCATCCATCAATCGGAGTGTGCGGGTTGGGTGGCTAAAGGAATGATGGGCAATGCTATGACCTTCTTTGACAGCCCGTTTAACAAGCGCAGGCATTTCTGAGGCATTGCGGCCAATCATAAAAAAAGTTGCTCGCACGCATTCCTTGGCGAGGGCATTCAAGATTTCAGCTGTTGGGGCGGCTGGACCGTCGTCAAAGGTAAGGACAACCTCATGGTCCGCGAGTCCAAGGGTTTGGGGGTAGCTTTGGAGCCCAACAGCTCCGCCACTGGCATTATTGATTGTCATTAGCCGTGAGACGCCTAGGGCTTCTGAGCTGCACTCGGCGTGCACGGTCGCCGCACCAAGGGCAAAGGAGAAAAAAAGATAATTCAATAAGGATGAAAGTTTAAACATTGCACTATTGCCAGTTTGCTTCCGCGCATTTGCGGGTTATGAGCCAGGAGCTCTTATAGCGCGGATTCGACTATGGCGCTCGATCAGGAAGAAAAAACGTCCGGCGCGGAGCATTTCCGCGAGGAGGATGGGGGTCCAGACGCTGACTTCGTGTTTGAAGTCGAGGCGGCTGTTGCGCTGGGTAATTCTCAGCGTGTGCACGAACTTGTCGAAAATCTCCATGAAGCAGACCTTGGCGCGCTAATTGAGTCTTTGAGCCATGAAGCTCGGCCAAAGCTCGTCGAACTTATGGGAGCTGACTTCGATTTCACCGCTTTGATGGAAATCGGAGATACGACTCGCGAAGATATCCTCGAAGAATTACCTGTTGAGACCCTTGTTGAGGGTATGCGAGATCTCGAGAGCGATGATGCAGTCGCGCTGCTAGAAACGCTAGAGCCGGAAGAGCAGGCAGAAGTTCTTCAAGCCTTACCCGCACAAGAGCGAACCGTATTGCGTCGTTCTTTGGATTATCCAGAGGACTCTGCTGGACGTTTGATGCAGACAACCTTAGTTGTCGCGCCACCTTTTTGGACGGCAGGAAAGGTCCTCGATTTTTTTCGGGAAACTGAAGCAGACAATTTGCCAGATAGTTTCTTTGAAGTTTTTGTCGTTGACCCTGCGCACCACCTTTTAGGCACGGTATTTCTAGACGCTTTGGTGCGTGCAAAACCGTCTTCAAGACTTGAAGAAATTATGCAGGCGGATCGTCGCCGAGTAAAAGCCACTGAGGATGGCGCTGAAGCCGCACGATTGTTCGAACGCTATAATCTGGTCTCAGTTCCCGTCGTAGATGAAGCGGATCGGCTCGTTGGCGTTTTAACGATTGATGACATCGTTGACGTTATTCAAGAACAAGCTTCTGAAGAAATTCTTGCATTAGGTGGCGTTAATCCCGAAGAAGAATTAACAGATAGTTTTTGGTGGATCGCGCGGAGTCGGTTCAGCTGGTTATTTGTGAATATGATGACGGCTTTTATTACCTCATCAGTCCTCAAGGCTTTTCAATCAGAATTAGAGCAAATGGTCGCTTTGGCGGTGCTAGGGCCAATCGTGGCTGGCCAGGGCGGCAATTCAGCGACACAAACCATGACCGTTGCCGTGCGTGCTTTGGCGACTAGAGAACTGACGCGTTCGAATGCGCTCAGAATCGTTTTACGCGAATTGGCGATCGGCGCGGTTAATGGCGCAGCCTTTGGTCTTGTTACGGGAATAGTTGCAGCAAATTGGTTCCAAAATGTCGGATTGGGTCCAGTTATGGCCCTGGCGATGTTCACTAATCTTGTCGCAGGCGCTTTTGGAGGGATTGTTGTCCCTCTACTGGCGGATAAGCTAGAATTTGACCCAGCCGTGGCTTCGGGGCCATTTGTCACCACAATCACGGATGTGGTTGGCTATGGCGCTTTTTTAACAATTGCCACTTTATGGTTCCATCTCCGTTAAACTTATTCAGCGCGTTAACGCTCCGTTACCGGATTTAAGGATAAGTGACTGTATGCGCTCATTACCAACTTTCCCACGTTCCTTTTATTCCGCCAGTTTTATCCTTGGCGCAGTGACTTTACTAAGCGCTTGCGGTGGAGGTCTGGATCCCAGTTATAGTCGCGGTCACAAATTCGCCACGAGCGCCCCGCTCAACAATACAAAAAAAGATCCTAGTTTTCTTGCTTATGCCGTTCCAGAGACGGAGCTGCATAAATTTCCAGCAACGCGCTCCGCAGAATTTCCGGTGCATGGCATCGATGTTTCAAAATATCAAGGCGATATTGATTGGGGTCAGGTAAAGGACTCAGGCGTTGCTTTTGCTTTTATCAAGGCGACGGAGGGTGGCGATCGCACAGATTCTAAGTTTCAATATAATTGGGCTGCGGCGAAAGAAGCTGGCGTACCACGCGGCGCTTATCACTTTGTTTATTGGTGTCGTCCGCCACATGAAGAAATTGGTAATTTCATCGCCAATGTCCCTGTTGACTCTGAAGCGTTACCGCCTGTGCTTGATGTTGAGGCGACCCCTGAGTCAAAGAGCTGTAAGCGTACGCTTTACCGTGATGAGGCTTTAAGGGATATGCGCGCCATGCTGGAGCAGATGGAGCGCCATTATGGTAAGCGACCGATCATTTATTCCTCAGTAGATTTTTATCAGGCGATCCTTCATTCGGATGCTTTGTCTGAATATCCAATTTGGGTGCGTTCGACGAAATACCACCCTCAGGTGCGCTATGGCGACCGTCGGTGGACGTTTTGGCAATATCGTTCGGATGGGCGCATCGCGGGCATTGGCAATGCGGTTGATCAAAATACCTTCAATGGCTCTCAAAATGACTGGCAGCGCTGGCTGGCCTCTCAAACTGGATTGAGCGCCGCGCCTGTTCAAGCGGCAAAGCATCTCGATGATCGCGGATCAAAACAATTGATTGAAGAAGATCCTGCGATGTTGCCGGCCGCCAATCAGACCAGTAGCCCTCAATGAATGCCCCGGGACGGGGTAGGGGTAGTCAGCCGCTATGAATTGGTGTAATTGCCCGCATCAAGAAATTTTCGCAGGTGGCGCGTTTGGCGTCTCCCAGTGCGCTGGAGTAAGATAAATGGCTGTTCCAAAGAGAAAAACCTCGCCAATGAAGCGGGGCTTCCGTCGTTCGGCAGATGCCCTTAAGGCCCCGACCTATGTCGAGGATAAGGATTCTGGAGAGTTGCGGCGACCTCATCATGTGGATCTCAAGACCGGGATGTATCGCGGTCGTCAGGTCCTTAAGATAAAATCGACCGAAGAATAAGGTCATAAAAAAACGGTCCTCTGGGGCCGTTTTTTTTTACCGTTTTTTCTGAGCCGCCGCCAAGATTGGCAACAGAAGCGCGCGCGGCGTTAATCTGGCAAAAAAGACCAGAAATTTGTTGACTACGCCTGGAATGACGATTGTTTTATCCGCCATTAAACCCGAATAACCCTGTTGTGCGACGTCACGCGATGACAGCATGGCTGGTTTCATCGCCCCCATTGGACCGGAGAAATCAAAGCCTGCACGGGCTTGGAAGCCTGTTGCGACAGGGCCTGGACAAAGACAAGAAACTCTCACGCCAAGAGGTTTGAGTTCTTCTACAAGACCTTCGGTAAAAGACCGCACATAAGCTTTTGTCGCATAATAAATTGTGAAGCCTGGTCCTGGCATGAAGGCGGCGACGGACGCGACATTTAATAAACCTCCCTTATGCAGGATGAGCTGCGGGAGAAACTCTAAAGTTAAAGCCGTAAGCGCCTCACAATTGAGTTTTATAATATCAAGTTGTTCTGCCGCATTAAGTTCGACAGCGCGTCCAATCAAACCAAAACCGGCGTTATTGACGAGATATTGAATGCTAAGTCCAGCCGAATTGAGTTGTGTAACAAGTTGCGTGACGGCGTCTGCTTTGATGAGATCAAGTGCGATTACGACGGGGGCTTTGCCGCTCGTTGTTTTGATTTGATCGGCTAAAGCTTGCAGCTTATCCTGTCTTCTCGCCACGAGCACAAGCTCATGGCCATTTTTTGCAAAAACATGGGCGAGCTCTGCGCCAATGCCATCTGATGCGCCGGTGATCAGAGTCACGGAGCGCCTTTGACCCTCAATGCTCATAACCAGAATTCCTCAATGACTATTGATCCTCTGACGGTTGCGCATTGAGGCTCTCTCGGACGAGGCGTCTCAATTCAACGCGATCGCGGGTAGAAACACCAAGTAATTCAGCAACGCGCCAGACAACATTTTCTTCAAATTCATGCACGGCGCCATCTGCATGCGCCATGTCCCATAACATGCCGACAACTTGAATTCGGCCCTCTGCGTCAAGCCGACGTTTCAATACGCTTGTAAAGCGGTAGAGATCGACTGCCTCGCTTTCACTTTCTTGTGCGGCAACAATTAGCAAGCTTGCTTGAGCGGGCGTAAGGCCGAAACGCGCCTCAACAAGTTGTTGGATCCTTTGTCGTTCCTGCTGATCAAAGTCGCCGTCAATCGATGCGATATGAACGAGCAAGGCCGCTGCCGCGAGCTGATAATCAGCAATATCAATGGGTTTTTCCCGCTGACTTTCGCCGGTGAGTTCATCGAAGAAGTTTTTTAACGCATCCAGCATTTTAATGAGACCTTGGCGTCACAAAAGATTTGAGAAAGCGTTTATAGAGCAGGGCGCAGAGGTTGGATAGTTGTGGGAGCGGAAGGAGATAGGGCCAAGAACAATATTTTTTGAAGACATAAGATGTATTCCATAAGCGTCGTAGCAACATATTTGAGCAATATGGGTTTAATATTTCAGTAAACATTGATCTTGTGTGAGGGTGCCTATTGCTTCTTAAACTTTGTTTAAAGCAGCTTA
>OMIO01000077.1 GCA_900299115.1 Methylocystaceae bacterium
AGAAAGAAAAATTTCCTCATCCGGCAATTAACGCCGCTACGCTAACTCAAGTAGGATTTTTGACGATGGCCGACCCAATCTACCAAGTTCCAAACGAAGTACGTGACTTTGCCGAGAAAAGCGTTGAACAAGCGCGCAAGGCCTTTGAAGGCTTCGCTGGCGCTGCGCAAAAAGCCCTTCATTCATCCAGCGATTTGCCCCTAGTCCCGACTGAAGCAAAAGACATGGGCGCTAAAGCATTTTCCTACGCAGAAGCCAATGTGAACGCTGCATTCGACCTCGCCCAAAAACTTGTTCATGCCAAAGATCCTCAAGAAGTATTCCAGCTGCAATCTGAATTTGTCAAAATCCAACTCAACGCCATCCAAGAACAAACAAAAGAATTAGGCGCAGCCTTTCAGCGCGTCACGACAAAAAAATCTTAAAAGCCCATCGATCCTGGAGATTAAAATGTCTCAGTCACGACCCGGCGAACAGAAGGGCGATAAAGCATCAAGCTCTAAGCGAACCGTCCCAACTATAGTGACCGTCGAAGAAACCTTAACGGCTGCTGCAGAGATCGTGCGCATGCATAATGAAGCCGCAAATAAAGGCGCATCAATGCCAGAAGCTATGTTGAACGCTGTCGAAACGACACCTACCGTGAGCGTGCAAGAAAAGGAGATACACAGCGACGAAGCATATGCAAAATTTAATCTCTTTCCAATCACATATAAACTATTTGATCAGTGGAGTGAGAATATTGCATCAACATGCCAACAGCTTCAAAGAATAGCCGCCACAAAAAACATGGAAGAAACGCTTACCCTATGTTCAAGCTTTACAGTCCAGAATATAGAGAGATTATACCGTCATTCGCTAGAGTTAATCTCGCTAAACCCAAAGAACTCCCCAGGCAGCGCGCTCAAAACGCTCCACCCCCAAATCTAGTCAAGTCTCTAAATAATTTATGACGAGAGCGTAGCCATAATCCATCGACGCAACTCCGACGTCACTTGCGGCATAACGCCTGTCCAGTCACGAAAAGCAGGCCTCGCCTGATGCATGAGCATGCCAAGTCCATCGATAGGGATTGCGCCATGGCGCCGCGCCTGGGCCAACAGCGGAGTCTCTAACGGCGCATAAACAATGTCCGCAACCAAAGCTGATTTTGGTAGGAGATCGAGCTTAATGTCCAATGGCGGCTGACCAACCATGCCTTGATTGGTTGTATTGACCAAAAGACCTGCGCCAACCAAAGCTTCGTGGCGGTCTTCCCAGTTATAAATACCAACACAGGATCCAAAATCCTGCGCGATCGCTTGCGCACGTTCTAAAGTACGATTTAAAAGCCTAATCTCCAGCGCGCCCGCATCAATCAATCCACAAACAACTGCGCGCGCTGCGCCGCCAGCGCCAAAAACAACGCAAGGATTTTGTGCAGCATCCCATCCCGCAACAGCCTCGGTCAATGAAGAAATAAATCCGTAAGCATCATAATTTTTTCCAGTTAAGCAACCGCTCTCCTCAACGACGATGCAATTAACTGCGCCAATGCGGCGCGCCTCCGGCGTCGCTGTGTCAACAAAAGTTAAAGCGCGCTCTTTGTGAGGTATCGTCAGATTACATCCCAAAAAATTTAACTGGGGCAGTGCGCGCAACGCAGCTTCTAATTTTACTGGCTCTATCGCTAAAGGAACATAAACCCCTTCAATGGCGTATTGGTTGAGCCAAAAATTATGTATCCTTGGAGAACGAGAATGGGCGATTGGCCATCCCATCACGCCAGCAAGACGAAAGCCTGAATGGGTGCGCATTTGATTAACCTGCGTCAGACTTATGAAGCGACCCTGGCTGGCGCTTCACGGGCGGCGAGCGCATGAAATAAGGCATCATCCTCATGCTCATCGGCGTTCGCGGTGGTAAGTAATTTTTCGCCATAAAAAATTGAATTCGCACCGGCAACCAAACATAAAATCTGCGCTTCGCGCGTTAAAGCAGAACGCCCAGCCGACAGCCTAACACGCGCATGCGGCATCAAAATACGCGTTGTTGCGATCATCCGGACAAGATCCATCGGATCGACCATTTCTCTATTTTCAAGAGGCGTGCCTTCTACCGCGACAAGCGTATTGATCGGCACGCTCTCGGGATGGGGATCGAATCCGGCAAGAATCTGGAGCATAGCTGCGCGGTCGCGTACGCTCTCTCCCATGCCGATGATCCCGCCGCAACACATTTCAAGTCCAGCCCGTCGGATGGCGCGCAATGTCTCAAGACGATCCTGATAGGTGCGCGTTGTTATTATGTCTGCATAATAATCGGGACCGGTATCAAGATTATGGTTATATGCCGTAAGTCCCGCATCAACGAGACGCCGAGCTTGCAGGTCAGTCAACATGCCGAGGGTGACACAGGCCTCCATCCCCATTTCACGCACGCCGCGCACCATATCCAAAACAGCATCAAATCTCTTACCCTCTGGCGCCGAACGCCAAGCAGCTCCCATGCAAAATCGGTCCGCGCCTGCCTCTTTAGCCGTTTTCGCAGCGGCTAAAACATCTGTCGTTTCCATAAGATCCACGCGATCAAGCTTGACCTCGCGATGATGCGCAGATTGCGGACAATAAGAACAATCTTCGGGACACCCGCCTGTCTTGATCGATAAAAGCGCAGCTTTCTGCACATCATTGACATCATGAAAGCGTCGATGAACGCTATTTGCCTGCGCTATTAGATCAAGCAGCGGCTGATCATGAACAGCGACAATTTCTTCAATCGTCCAATCATGGCGCACTGTAAAATTTGTAGGACCGTTCATGCGCCCCCTCCTTTGCGTTGCCGTTGGGACGCAACAGCTGGAGGCTTCTTTTTGTCAGCGCCACTGAGAACGCTAAATAGAACATAAAGCGCTGCCGCAATATCAAATCCCACGCTCGCCCAAACAAATGGCGCCGGCGCAAAGACCGCGCCCGCGCCATAATAATGAATATACAGCGCCCAAACTGGATGCAGCGCAAGCCCAGCTAGGACAAACCAGGCGGACCCAACAATTGTTAATCCTGCAAGCGTGCCAAAAATAGCGACACCTGTCATTTCGAAGCCAATCCAAGTCGCCGCATTTTCCGCTCGGATCGCAAACCCAACAAAAAGAAAAGACGCCGCAATCAGCGCATAGGCGGCTAACAAGGCGGGACGGGTTTCAGCCCAACGTGAAACAATGATCAAACCGCCAGCGAATAATACCCCAAGACCAAGAAAAATAGCGATTTCTGTTATCGTCAGCATGTTACAACCAATAAAACTGAGCGCATGCGCTCATGAGATGATGAAGCGGCGGCAAAGCGGATCTATAGGCGCGGTCGCGCTTTCGAACAAGTGCTGGGAGGCCGGCTGCAAAGCCCCCGCCTCTACGCCGATCCCTCCCAAGCATCGGCAATTGGCCTCAAGCCTGCTATAGGATTACCAGCGCTGACGATCAGCCAGCGCGAAGGAAAGGTTAACGAGACAGCATGAGCGTCGAAACACAAACACCCTCGCCCCTGAGCGTGGAGACGCCAGCGCATGCTGAAGCAGCGCCCTATGAGGGCGAAGGGCTGCGCGGCGATGACGCATTAAATGAAGATATCCGACTCTTAGGTCGCCTTTTGGGTGAGGCTATTCGCGAACATGAGGGTATCGAGGCGTATGAACGCGTTGAGACAATCCGCCGCTTCTCGATCGCCGCAAGCCGCAATTTAGATGTAACCGCTAGCGCCAAACTTGACAGCCTGTTACGGGCGTTAACAGCCAAAGAGGCCTGCACGGTAATCCGAGCTTTTAGTTATTTTTCACATCTCGCCAATATCGCTGAAGACCTGCATCCCGTGCAGCTGCGCGCGCGCGGAAAATTGAACGTGGCCACCGCTCAAGAAAACGAGCCTAGCTTAGCCCGCTCTTTTACCCATCTCAAAAAGGCAGCTGTAAGTCCCGGGAAAATTGCGTCAGCTCTTTCACGCGGCTGGATATCGCCTGTTTTGACTGCGCATCCGACGGAAGTGCGGCGTAAGAGCCTTCTAGATACTGAACATGCTATTTTTAAATTACTTGAGGCGCGAACCTATCTTCACAATAAAAGCGATTTAATCAGAAATGAAATGCAATTACGCGCCCGCGTTTCTCAGCTCTGGCAAACCGAGCTGTTGAGAGAAACGCGATTGACCGTGCGAGATGAGATAGAAAATTCTCTTGGATATTATCGCACAACTTTTTTACGCGAAATCCCCAAGCTTTACGCCGATATTGAACTGCGCCTAGAAGGGCTCCGCGTACCGCCATTTTTGCGAATGGGCGCCTGGGTTGGCGGAGATCGAGACGGCAACCCAAATGTAACCGCAGACTCGCTATCGACAGCTTTGCGCATGCAAAGCGAAACGGCGCTGCGTTTTTATCTTACTGAGGTGCATGAACTTGGAGGAGAACTTTCAATATCCCGCCGCTACGCTGGTGCCACTCGCGCATTGGAAGAGCTTGCGGCGCGTTCAGGCGATGATAATCCGCATCGAGATAACGAGCCCTACCGACGCGCCCTGATCGGCGTTTATTCACGTCTGGCGGGAACGCTTGAGAAACTCACCGGAGGCCAAGCAGTGCGTCATGCTTTGGCTCCAGGAGAGCCCTATGGAAACTCATGGGAGTTTTTGGCGGATCTTGTCACAATCGACGAATCTCTCAGGATCCACCATAGCGAGGTTATCGCTTCACAACGTCTCGAACCCCTAATCCGCGCAGTGGAAGTCTTTGGCTTCCATCTTGCAACACTTGACTTGCGACAAAGTTCGGATCGTCACGAAGAAACACTCTCTGAACTTTTATCAGCCGCGCGCATTGCGGACGATTATCCCCAACGATCCGAAAGCCAAAAGCAGGAACTACTGCTGCGCCTCTTATGCGATCCGCGCCCCATCCGCTTAACGACCTGCGTCTATAGCGAAGCAGCGTTAAGCGAGCTTGCGATAATAGAACGCGCGGGACAGATGAGACGGCTTTATGGCGATGAGGCAATCCGCCATTATATCGTCAGCCATACCGAAACCGTCAGCGATCTTCTCGAAGTGCTAGTACTGCAAAAAGAGTGTGGGCTGATGCGCGGAACGCTCGATCCACGCGATTTCGACATCGCTACAGCAGATTTAATCGTAACCCCTCTTTTTGAAACAATTGACGATTTGCGCAACGCTGCGTCTATCATGCGCGACTTCTATGCTTTGCCTGGCGTCTTGCGTCTCGTCAGCAATTCAAGCGGACAGCAAGATATCATGTTGGGCTATTCAGATAGCAATAAAGATGGCGGTATTCTTACAAGCATCTGGGAGCTTTATCGTGGATCAACAGCGCTTGCTGAGTTCTTCGCCTCCATACCAAACATCACGATGCGCCTGTTTCATGGACGCGGCGGTACGGTTGGACGGGGCGGGGGACCAAGTTATGATGCAATACTCGCGCAACCTCCCGGCACGGTAAACGGTCAAATCCGCTTGACCGAACAAGGCGAAGTCATCGCCTCAAAATACGCCAATCCAAAAATTGGCAGAGTTAATCTTGAATTACTCGTAGCAGCGACCTTAGAAGCTACATTATTATCTCAAAGCAAAACGCCAGATGCAGAATTTCTAGCTACAGCCGAAGAGCTCTCCCAGGCAAGCATTTCCGCCTATCGCGGCTTGGTCTACAACACGCAAGGTTTTGTCGATTATTTCTTTGCCGCAACGCCAATCTCTGAGATTGCTTCTCTTAACATTGGATCAAGACCATCCTCGCGTAAACCTTCCCGACGCATTGAAGATCTTCGCGCTATACCTTGGAGCTTTTCTTGGGCTCAAGCGCGCGTTGCGTTGCCAGGTTGGTTCGGATTTGGCTCAGCTATCGAGTTATTTCTCTCACAAGATAGCGCGAACCGACTTAACTTATTACAACGCATGAGCCGCGAATGGCCTTTTTTTCGCTCGCTCCTGTCCAATATAGATATGATTCTAGCTAAAACAGATTTATCTATCGCGAGACATTACGCTAATCTTGTTGAAGATCGCGATCTAGCTGATCGTGTATTTGGTATGCTTGAAACCGAGCATAAACGCTCGACTGAGGCCCTTGAAAAAATACTCGGTACAAAAGTCCGCTTAATTGATAACCCAATTCTAGCGCGGTCAATTAAAAATCGCTTCCCTTACATTGCGCCGCTAAACTACCTTCAAGCTGAATTAATTCGGCGTCATCGCGACGGCCAGACAGACCCAGAAATACGCGAAGGCATTCTCACCTCAATCAACGGTATCGCCGCTGGCCTGCGCAATACAGGATAGACCGAGCGTCGCCATATCAGGAATAAACCCGTCAATACAATATCAGGGGCATGAAACGTGAACGATCAAAAAACTTTTAACGACATCACTCTCGACGATCTAAAAGCTGGACTGTCAGATGGAACACTCGTGCTTGTTGATGTGCGTGAAGCTGACGAATACGCCGCCGGCCACATTCAAGGAGCCCTGTTTAATCCTCTCTCGCACTTTGACCCAGAAAAATTGCCGCCATCTCTGTCAGGTAAAAAAATTATCATTTATTGTCGTTCAGGTCGTCGATCTATTACAGCCATGGAAAAAGCGCAGCAGGCGGGCCGCGTGGATATCGACACCCACTATAGTGGCGGCATATTGGGCTGGTTGGGCGCCGGCGGAGCCGTCACAACGGATAATTGAGCGCTGAAGCGCACAATCGTTTAACCCCAAAGATCAGGCGTTGGTGGGGCTAAAGTTGATCCGTCATAAGCCAGCCCCGGTAAACGATCTCGCGCCAAGAGCAAAGGTCCGTCCAAATCGACATATGAGGCTAATTGCCCAACAAGAACAGCAGGCGCCATCGCCAACGATGTGCCAACCATACAACCCGCCATAATCTCAAAACCAAGTTTTTGCGCCCGATCAGCCATAATCAGCGCCTCAGTTAGTCCTCCTGTTTTGTCTAACTTTATGTTGACCGCGTCATAACGTCCTTTTAACGACGCCAAGGAAGCCGCATCATGAGCGCTTTCATCTGCGCAAATTGGCACAAGGTGAGGTATCTCGGCTAAAATCTCGTCTTGGTCTGCAGGCAAGGGCTGTTCTACCAGCGCCACCCTATAATGCGCGCAAGCTGATAAATTCGCAGCCAGCGTCTCAGCGCGCCAAGCTTCATTCGCATCAACAATCAAGGTAGCGTGAGGCGCAGCCTCTCGAACTGCAGCGAGGCGCGCTTCATCCCCCTCGCCAGCTAATTTTACTTTTAGCAATGGTCGATCTGCCGCTTGTAGGGCAGCGAATTTCATATCTTCCGGGGAACCGACGGAGAGTGTGTAGGCGGTAATCAAGGCATCGAGCCGATCAAATCCAGCGCGCCGATATGCCGGCTGAGTGGATCGCTTGGCCTCTAAATCCCAAAATGCGCAATCAAGGGCGTTTCGCGCGGCTCCAGGCGGTAAGCGCCCTTGCAGGCCAGCTCGATCCAAACCAGCAGATATAGCCTCACTCTGGGCCTCAATGATTGCGACAACGCTTTCAACGCTCTCGCCGTAACGCGCGTAGGGGACGCATTCGCCTCGACCCTGCATGCCGTCTATACTCAATGTCGCGGTAACAACTTGAGCCTGAGTTTTTGCTCCCCTGGAAATAACAAATTTTCCTGCAATGGGAAAAGTCTCAACGGCAATCTTGAGCGTCGTTGGCAATTTTTTACCTCCCTCTCAACAAAAAGCTGGCTTTAAGCTGCTTGCTGAGGCCTATTCACCTAGTTAAGACATTTTGCAACTTTATCGACTAATTGGGATGCATGAGCGTCGAGTCTCTTACTTATCCGCCTGAAGTTTTGGTTGCCGGCGTTGGGCGTATGAGCCTTGCGGGAGATTGGACCCTTGCCGCATCGCGTCTGCTTGAGATCAACGCCCAAAAAATCGTGGAACACGGCCGCCGCGCCACAAGTCTTATCATTGATTTACAGGCTGTTTCGCATCTTGATACGGCAGGAGCCTGGGTAATCAACAGGGCGCAACAAGAATTGACGCAAGCCCGGATCAGCGTTTCCCTGGAGCGGATCCGCCCTGAATATGAGGCCATGCTGCGCGAAGCGGCCTACCGCGATTTTCATCCCCCTCCTAGCAAGCGCTCTCCTCTAATCTACGATCTTCTTGTTGATTTGGGAGCTTCGGTCGTCGGCGCCTTCCATGATTTTTACCGCGGCGTCGCCTTCCTGGGCGAATTCGTCTCAACCCTGGCTTATGTAGCCGCCAATCCAAAACATTTCCGTTTTACTGCGCTCGTCTCTCACATTGAGTCCGTTGGCCTGCGCAGCGCGCCTATCATTATTTTGATCAACATCCTTGTTGGCGCGATAGTTGCACAGCAAGGCATTTTCCAACTTGAAAGATTTGGCGCCAGCAGTCTTGCCGTCGATCTCATCGGCATTTTGGTCCTGCGCGAATTAGGCGTCTTACTCACCTCCATCATGATTGCAGGCCGCTCAGGCTCCGCCATAACTGCAGAAATCGGTTCAATGAAGATGCGGGAGGAAATAGATGCCCTGCGCGTCATGGGACTGTCGGCCAATGAAGTATTGATTGCGCCACGCGTGCTCGCCCTTGTCTGCGCTCTTCCAATCCTCACCTTTATCGCCGATATGTCAGCGCTTCTCGGCGGCCGGGTTGTCGCTTGGGGATATGGCGACATCAGTCCCGTCGCTTTTTTGTCCTTACTCAAAGCCGCTATCGCTTTCCGCACCTTTGCTGTGGGATTGATCAAAGCGCCATTTATGGCCCTTGTCATAGGGCTTATCGCCGCGATGGATGGTTTAGCGACAGAGGGCTCAGCTGAGTCGCTTGGTCGCCAAGTAACCTCATCGGTTGTCAAATCCATCTTCATGGTGATCGTTTTAGACGGGCTGTTCGCAATGTTTTTTGCTGCAATAAATTATTGAGCTGCGCATGACATTAATTGATACAGCGCTCTCACAAACCCAATTGAGCAGCCAAGATAGCGAAGTTATTATTCGCGTGCGCGATCTTGTTGTGGGATTTGGCGAAAAGCTGGTGATGAACCAGTTAAATCTTGATGTCTATCGCGGAGAAGTGCTCGGTTTCGTTGGCGGCTCAGGTCAAGGCAAATCCGTTCTTACACGCGCTATTTTAGGGCTCGTGCCGATCCGAGCAGGCTCCATAGAAGTTTTTGGTCAAAATCGTAACGCGCTTGATCCAGCTCATCGGCGCGCGCTTGAGCAACGCTGGGGCGTCTTATTTCAAAATGGCGCGTTATTTTCTGGTCTTACCGTCAAGCAAAACATACAAATGCCAATGCGCGAAATGCGGCAAATCTCGCAAAAACTCATGGATGAATTAGCGATGCTCAAAATTGAGCTCGTTGGCCTAAGCATAGACGCAGCCGATAAATTTCCTTCGGAACTTTCTGGCGGCATGGTAAAACGGGCCGCCTTAGCGCGCGCTCTTGCGCTCGATCCAGAACTTCTCTTTCTAGACGAACCCACATCAGGATTGGATCCAATCGGAGCAGCGGAGTTTGACGAATTGATCAGCACGCTCCAGCACTCTCTGGGATTGACTGTATTTATGGTCACCCATGACCTTGATAGTCTTTACTCGATCTGCGACAGGGTGGCGGCGCTAGCCGAAGGCAAAGTCATCGCCCAAGGTCCGCTAAAAAACCTGCTGGAGTCGCCGCATCCATGGCTTAAAGCCTATTTTCATGGGGTCCGCGGCGGACGCTTAACCAGCACAGTTGGCGATTACAGGAATAGTTGATGGAAACGCGCGCCAATTTCGCTCTGATCGGAGCCTTTACGCTGGCGATCGCCTTAGCAGCGTTCGGTTTTGTCTATTGGTTCTCTGGCCCAAGCCAGTTGGGCGCTCAACAAACATATCGAATTGTTTTCTCAGGCACCGTTTCAGGTCTATCAAAAGGCTCGCCTGTTCTTTTCAATGGTCTTAAAGTTGGCGAGGTCACCCGTTTAGAGATCTCTCAAAGCGATCCGAGTAAAGTAGATGTTTTAGCCGCCATTGATCATCGCACGCCAGTTAAAGTGGACACCCGCGCGCGATTAGATCAACGCGGATTCACAGGCGTCGCTGACGTCCTGCTCGTGGGCGGCACCATGAACGCCCCAGCGCTGCAAGCCCAGCAGGGACAAGATTACCCTGAAATTCAAGCGCAAAGATCAGAAATGCAAAATTTGCTTGGCAATGCGCATGAACTTTCGGCCAAAGCAGGCGAATTACTCATCAAGCTTAATAAATTACTTGACGATAATGCAGGATCTCTCGGCGCGACGATAAAGAATGCAGAAGTATTCACGAAAACGCTTGCAGATAACTCTCAACACATCGCATCGATCCTTCATGATACTGCTGAATTCACTCATGGTTTAAAAGCGCTCGATCAGAAGAAGCTCGCACAAATAAGCAATGATCTCGCTAGCGCTTTAGCAAATTTAAATAAATTCTCTTCCGTTGGCTTAAAAGAATATGAAGGCCTCGCAATCGACGGCAGGACGGCAATCCATACGCTTGACCGCACGCTGCGCTCTATTGAACGAGATCCTTCTCAATTCATCTTCGGTCCCTCTCAACAGCAAGCGCCGCAGCTCGCGCCGCCAGAAAGCCGTGCGGGAGACGATCTGAAATCGGCGCCGCCATTAAAGTCGAAGAGTAAAAACCGCTAGTTCCAGCGGCGGTGAAGCAAGAGATGCGAAAAGACGATATTCGGGGCTAGCATCGCCTGCTAGCCGATGCTAATCCGTCATCAGTAAACGCAGATTTCTGCGCTGGCGGACCGCGAAGAAGCGAAAACGACCCCAAAATGCCCTGGGCTCTATAAACTCTCCGCGCTGGATACAGGAAAGAGACAAGCGTCATGGTGAAGATAAACTTCCGCGACACAGCCGTCCATTATGGGGCAGAACCCGGCGGCGGCGCGCCAACGAAGATTAAAATCACTTTTGTTGACTCGCACGGCCAATCTCGCACGGTCGAAGACGAAGTTGGCTCAACTGTGATGGAAACTGCTCGGCGAAATGATATTCCTGAAATCGCTGCTGAATGCGGCGGAGCTTGCGCTTGCGCCACCTGCCACGTCTATATCGATGGCGCCTGGAGCGAAAAAACTGGCAAGGCCTCTCAGATGGAAGAGGACATGTTAGACTTTGCCTTCGACGTCCAACCAAACTCACGATTGTGTTGTCAAATAACAGTCCGGCCTGAATTGGATGGGTTGATTGTTAAAACGCCCTCCCAACAAGGCTGACTGCATAACGCGCATAACAATCTGTTTTCCATGAGATTTACAATTTTAACCGCCGCAGACGGCCCTTACCATGGCCGCCAAAATATAAACACTGAATTTAGGCTTGGCGAAGCAACCGTCATAGACGGGCGCATCGCGTCATCAGCGCAAGCCCATTCGACCGAATAGACGAACCCGTTCTAAGTCGCTCGATAATCTACGAAATCCAAGGAATGAGTCATGTCCCATCCTAATGCCGCAGAGATCAATACTGACGTTGTGATCATTGGCGCTGGTCCAGCCGGACTCTTCACCGTTTTCGAATTAGGCTTATTGGATATTAAAGCTCACATAATAGACATTTTGCCGCGCGCTGGCGGCCAATGCTCCGAACTTTATCCCGAGAAGCCAATCTACGACATTCCCGGCCTCCCCATGGTTACAGGCCAAGGACTAACAGACAATCTCATGCAACAGATTGAGCCCTTCGGCCCGACTTTTCATTTCAATGAGATGGTCGAAACCCTAACGTCAATGGGCACGGAGCAGGCCCCCGCCTTTCGTTTAACCACTGACGCCGGAAAAATTTTTAACGCTAAAGTTGTGATTGTCGCGGCTGGCGGCGGGTCTTTCCAACCCAAAAAGCCCCCCATCCCAGAAATAGATCGCTATGAAGGAAAATCGGTTTTTTACGCCGTTCGCCAGATGGAGGATTTTCGCGACAAGGACGTCGTGATCGTAGGCGGGGGCGATAGCGCTTTAGATTGGACCCTCAACCTAGAACCAATCGCCAAGAGTTTAACGCTTGTGCACCGTCGAGACGCTTTCCGCGCGGCCCCTCACTCAGTTTCTGCAATGCAGGAACTTGTAGCTAATGGCAAAATTGCATTTAAACTTGGTCAAATCACGCAAGTCGAGGGCGAAGAAGGCCAACTGAGCGCCGCGATGCTGAAAACAAATGATGGCGCCATTGAAAAATTATCCTGCCAAAGGCTCATGCCATTTTTTGGTCTTACCATGAAACTTGGACCAGTTGCGGACTGGGGCCTGAACCTCAATGAAAATCTTGTTCCTGTTGACACAGAAAAATTTGAGACAAGCCACTCAGGCATTTTTGCTGTAGGCGACATAAACTCCTATCCAGGCAAGCTGAAACTGATCCTGTCTGGCTTCCACGAGGGCGCTCTGGCGGCGCAAAAAGCGCATCGCTACATCTACCCTGAAAAAAAATTACTCTTCCAATATACGACCTCATCTACAAATCTGCAAAAAAAGCTTGGCGTTTCCTGATAGGGCCCAAATAGCGGTCCACTGAAACGCCCACTCAGCTTCTTCTTGCAAGAAGTCCTACCCCGGGTGTATAAGGCTTCAACTTCCTTCTCATAACGTCCATCGTCAGATGGTCGAATTTTGAGAGTGGGCCCCTCAGGGACCCGCTCTTTTTTGTTTGGCGAATGCAAGACGCACGAAACACGCCCACCCCTGTAACGGCGCAGCACAATAAAGCAGCGCTTGATGAAGCGCGCCTTGTTACTGAAACAGGCGTTGCCGCCCGCGTCGCACATCTGATCGATCCAGTTTTGAAGCAACTTGGCTTTCGCCTCGTACGCGCTCGGTTACTGCAGCAAAACGGCCAAATTTTACAAATCATGGCCGAGCGGCCTGACGGCACGATTACAATTGAGGATTGCGAAGAAATCAGTCAGGCGGTATCGCCAGAACTGGATGTCTCAGATCTCATCACAAGCGAATATCGTCTCGAAATTTCCTCTCCTGGCGTTGATCGTCCGTTAGTGCGCGTTTCAGATTTCGTGCGCGCGGTGGATCACGAGGCGCGCATCGAACTGACGCAACCCATAGAAAACGGACGCAAACGTTTTCGAGGATTAATTCGCGCCCTAGAAGGCGAGGGCGATAATGTATTTTTGACGCTTGAGCGCACTGACGCCCGCCCGGACGAAAAAACGCTTGTTACACTGCCGCTGCGCCACCTCGATGAGGCGAAATTAATGCTCACAGAGGCCTTAATCCGCCAATCCCTGCGTGCTGGCAAACTTCAACAAACTGAACATCCTGAACAAACGCAGACCCCAGAGGAATCTGAGCGTCCGCGGCGCGGACCTGGACGCTTTCGGACAGACGCGAAAACAAAAGCCAAACCTTTAACGCCTGCAGGCATACAAAGAAGTTTTAAGAAGGGGGGCGGGCCAACAAAACCCCGCGCCGCCAACTCCGAGGGAGAGTGAACATGGCCGTAAGCGCCAATAGACTTGAAATTCTTCAAATCGCGGACGCAGTTGCGCGCGAAAAATCAATTGATCGCGCGATTGTTATCGCCTCGATGGAGGATGCGCTACAAAAAGCCGCCAGATCACGTTACGGTTTAGAGACGGAAGTGCGCGCAGAAATCAATCAACGCACAGGCGAAGTGCGCTTCTCTCGTTTGCTCCTTGTCGTCGACGTCGTTGAAAATGACTCAACTCAAATTTCACTCGAGGACGCGCGCAAAAGAAATCCTGCAGCACAATCTGGCGATTGGATTTCCGAAACGCTCCCGCCTTTCGATTTTGGCCGCATAGCCGCACAATCGGCCAAACAAATCATTGTGCAGAAGGTGCGCGAAGCTGAACGCGACAGACAATATGAAGAATATAAAGATCGCATCGGCGAGATCGTAAATGGCGTCGTTAAGCGTGTTGAATATGGCAATGTTATTATCGATTTAGGACGCGGCGAGGGCGTTGTGCGCCGCGATGAAATGATTCCACGTGAGATGTTTCGTCCTGGGGACCGTGCGCGCGCTTACGTCTACGATGTTCGTCGCGAACAACGTGGCCCGCAGATTTTTCTATCCAGAACACATCCGCAATTCATGTCAAAACTTTTTAAACAAGAAGTTCCGGAAATTTACGACGGTGTGATCGAAGTAAAATCCGTAGCCCGCGACCCAGGATCGCGCGCAAAAATTGCGGTTATTTCAAGAGACTCTTCCATTGATCCTGTAGGCGCATGCGTTGGCATGCGCGGCTCTCGCGTCCAGGCCGTCGTACAAGAGTTACAGGGCGAGCGAATTGACATTATTCCCTGGTCTGCGGATGCGGCGACTTTTATCGTTAACGCCCTGCAGCCTGCGGAAGTTGTTAAAGTGGTCCTTGATGAGGACAGCTCACGTATTGAAGTTGTTGTGCCGGACGATCAATTATCTCTGGCGATTGGGCGCCGTGGACAAAATGTCCGCCTGGCCTCGCAACTCACCGGTTGGGATATTGATATACTAACGGAAGCCGAGGAATCGGAACGCCGCGAGAAAGAATTTGTTGAGCGCACAAAAGTGTTTATGAGCGCGATTGACGTTGATGAAGTTGTCGGACGTTTGCTTGCGTCAGAAGGTTTCCGCTCAGTAGAAGAACTCGCGTTTGTCGAGTTAGGCGAACTTGCGACAATTGAAGGCTTCGACGAAGAAACGGCTGGCGAAATTCAAGAGCGCGCGCGAAATTATCTTGAGCGCGTTGAGGCGGAAAATGAAATTCGCCGGGTGCAACTTGGCGTTACCGATGACTTGCGCGATTTGGAGGGCCTAACCACAGCCATGTTGGTGCGTCTTGGCGAAAATGAGATAAAAACGATTGAAGACTTTGCTGGTTGCGTAACAGATGACCTGGTCGGCTGGAGCGAAAAGAAAGACGGCGAGACCATCAAAAATCCAGGCTATTTCGATGGGCTTGAACTCTCCCGCGAAGAAGCGGAGGCCATGATTATGGCGGCCCGCGTCCAGGCTGGCTGGATTGAAGCCGCAGCCCTAGAGACCGATGAACCTACTGAAGCAACTGAGGCGACGACAGAGAATTGATGCCCCTCCCACCCATAGAGACAGAAGGATCTGAGCGCACTTGCGTTGTGACGCGCCGACGAGGCGCGCCACAGACCATGATCCGTTTTGTCCGTGGGCCTGACGGGTTAATCACACCTGACATACGCGCCCGCTTACCTGGCAGGGGCGTATGGGTGGAAGCCCGCGCTGAGCTTGTGGCGCAAGCTTCAAAAAAAGGCCTGTTCTCAAAGGGATTGAAAGAAAAAATTGAGGTATGCCCTGAACTTGCTGAAACGGTCGATCGACTGCTTGAAACTGACTGCCTACAGATGCTCGCCATAGCCAACAAAGGCGGAGCCGTGATTAACGGCTTTAACAAGGTCGTTGAGGCGCTCGAAAAAGGAAATCTGATAGGGCTAATCGCAGCTTCAGACGGCGGCGCGGACGGTAAGCGGAAATTACGCCAATTTGCCCGGCGTAGCGGCGTATCAACAGCGCCAATTGTCGGCTTATTTCGTTCGAACCAATTGGATTTGGCTTTAGGGCGCACAAATGTGATACATGCAGCGCTTGTCAAAGGCGGCGCGAGCGAAAGTTTTCTAGAGCGTTGCCGAAAACTGGCGAGTTACAGAGGGATGTCTCTCGGGGGCGACAGTCCAGAGAACTTGAATGATCAGCACATTAACGTCACAGCTGCGCAGCTGGACGTGGTAGATGAATAAAATTATCGGGCCGGAAGCGGCGCAGGATCGGAAGCTGGATGAGTGAGAGCGATAATAACGGCGACAAGACTTTGACCGTTGCTCCGTCGAAAACGTTGCATTTAAAGCCGCGGACGACGGAACAGGGCATGGTGCGTCAAAGCTTTTCCCACGGTCGCTCAAAAGTGGTCGTGGTTGAAAAAGTTCGAAGACGCGCGCCAGGAGGCAGCGAAACAAGCAA
>OMIO01000078.1 GCA_900299115.1 Methylocystaceae bacterium
AATGTCGCTCGTTCAGAAGAAGAAGCGGAACGGCAAGCGCGCGGTGAAAGCGTGGTAATTAAAGAAGAAACGTCAATGGATGATCTCGGCCTTGAAATTGGCGCCGCGTTAGCAGAAGCAGGCGACGTTGAATTATAAAAAGCGCCCTAAAGGCTAAATAGCTTCAACCGGGAGAGATTAATTCTCCCGGTTTTTTTTCGCCAATTTAAACGGCAAAAATCATAATCCCGTGTAAAGCAAGAATAAATTTAAAAAATATATTTTTCTCTTACAGAGGTGTGGAAAAGAAGGGCAACTGATCTAATTTGCCAGTTCGTTTAAATGGTCATTGGATTCTGCGTTCACTTTATGCAAGGGTTGCCTCTAATGCGCCCATTCCTTTTGCCTGTCTTTTTTAGATCGACTTTTTATAAGATTTAAAACAATGCCGCCAGTTGAACATTTATCAAATCGACGCGCTTTACCCTCAACCACGAGCGATGGCGCAACATATCGCGCGCCGCCAAATAATATTGAAGCTGAACAAGCCTTACTTGGCGCAATATTAGTTAATAATGACGCATATGATCGTGTTTCAGATTTTCTCCGACCAGAGCATTTCTCTGAAGAATTACATCGCAGAATTTATGACGTTCAATCACAATTAATCCGTGCAGGAAAACTTGCGACTGTCGTAACGCTCAAAACATTTCTCGCCGATATTGAATTGCCCGCTGGCATTACGGTCCAAGGATATCTCGCCCGCTTAGCTGCTGAAGCGACAACAATCATTAATACCGAAGATTATGGCTGCATCATTCATGATCTCGCTACGCGTCGCGATTTAATCAACATTGGCGAAGGCATCGTTAACACAGCCTATGACTCCCCCATCGACTCAAGTCCCCGCGCTCAAATAGAGGAAGCTGAGCGCCGACTGTATTCAATTGCTGAAACAGGACGTTACGATGGGGGATTTCAACGTTTTTCTGATGCTCTGACGACAGCCATAGATATGGCCAATAGCGCCTATATGCGCGACGGGCATTTATCCGGGATTGCAACGGGTTTGATCGATCTCGATGAGAAAATGGGTGGATTACAAAAATCAGATTTAATTATTGTCGCTGGAAGACCTGGCATGGGTAAAACAGCCTTAGCGACAAATATGGCGTTTAACATAGCCAAGGCATATCAATATGAGATTGAACCAGATGGCGCGCATAAAACAGTTAATGGCGGCATTGTTGGGTTTTTTTCGCTAGAAATGTCGGCTGAACAGCTCGCAACGCGCGTCATTGCCGAACAATCCGGGGTGCCAAGTTACAAAATTCGTCGTGGCGATATTAATGAAGATGATTTCCGTCGCATTACCGACGCCGCCCGCGATATGCAAAGCATCCCATTTTTCATAGATCAAAGCGGTGGCATCTCCATAGCGCAATTAACAGCGCGCGCCCGGCGATTAAAAAGACAAAAAGGCTTGGACTTACTCGTTGTAGATTATTTGCAGCTTCTTGCGGGCTCGAAATCTCGAAATGATAATCGTGTGCAAGAATTAACTGAAATCACAACAGGCTTAAAAGCGCTGGCTAAAGAATTGAATGTGCCAATTCTAGCCTTATCTCAGCTGTCGCGACAGGTAGAAAATCGCGATGATAAGCGCCCGCAACTCTCAGACTTGCGCGAGTCTGGCTCAATTGAACAAGATGCGGACGTCGTGCTCTTCGTGTATCGAGAAGAATATTATCTGCGCAACAGAGAGCCTCGCGAAGGCACTGAGGAACATATTCAATGGATGACTGAAATGGAGCGCGCTCACGGGCGGGCTGAAGCTATTTTAGGAAAACAGCGCCATGGCCCTACAGGTACGATTGGTCTTGCTTTTGAGGCTGAGGTAACGCGCTTTTCTAATCTTGCAGATGAAGATAAATTACCTGCTCGAGCGTGATAGATTTTTTATTTTAAAAAAACATCTGCTCGAGCAAGTAAAGCAAGGCTTAAAAATTATTCTGGATTCCAAACGCCCATTTTCTTATCAAATTTATAGCCTGTCGCTTTTTTGAGAATATCCTTGGTCGTATTCATCGTCAGCCAGGATTTATTGTTTTTTGATGTGATTGTAATTGCCGAGACCGGAACGGCGACATGCTTACTGCCAATACCCAAGAATCCGCCGACATTGAGCAGCACCGCGTTAATTGTGCCATCTGGACTAAAAAGCATATCGCCAATGACGCCAAGCTTCTTTTCGGACGGATCATAAACGGGTTGTTTATACCAGGCGGAAACAACGGAGCCGTAACTAGGCAGCTTCTCATAAGGGACAACGACGACATCAATGCTTTGTACTTCCGCATAAGCATTGGGCGCAAAGGCCAAGGCAAAGGCCAATGAGAGAGAAAGCAACAGGGTTTTAAGCATGAGTTACCTCTTTAATTAGAAAAAAAGCGATAGAAAGTGCGTTTATCTTGGCAAAACCGCCCAATAATCGAGATCAAGAAGCACAGACGGATCTGGTTTACCATCCAAGCCATTTAAGGGAAAGTCTGCGCAAGGCTTATCCTTCGTTGCAACCAGCCTCATTCGCAAGGCGCCAATATCCGTTCTGCCAGGTATCTCCGCCTTATCTAAGACTTCACTCCAAGCAAAGATTGTCCCGCCGGCAAAGAACGGATTTACATGCTTTCCACCATTTATTGCCGATATGTGGAAGACATTCTCTAGGCCATTAAAAGACAAAGCGCGCGCCATTGATATGACGTGACCGCCATAAATAATTCTTTTCCCAAATCGACCTTGAGCCTCGTAAAACTGATTAAAGTGAACTTTGGAATTATTTTGATAGAGACGCGTTGCAAGCATATGCTCAGCTTCTTCAACCGTCATTCCATCTATGTGGTCAATCTTCTCGCCCTTTTGATAATCGCCCCAGATAAAGGGTGAACCCGACAAGGCTTTATCATAAGCAGCGACATTGATTTTTGGCACGGCGCGTCCAAGTTCCGCAGGCGAAACCGATTTCGGCAAATCAGGAACAACATCCGGACCAACAACAGCCGCCTTGTCCCGTTTCTTCACCATAACCCAGCGCGCATAGGATAAGACAACTTCACCGCGCTGATTTTTACCCGTGGTCCGCACATAGACAACACCGGTCTCCTTATTGGAGTTTTCTTTAAGTCCAATGACTTCAGAGACAGCGTCAATTGTATCTTCCGGATAGACAGGATTTAAAAATTTAAAATCTGCATACCCAAGATTTGCCAAGGCGTTTAATGAGACGTCTGGCACTGTTTTTCCCAAAACCATATGAAATACCAGCAAATCGTCAATCGGCGCATCTCGATAGCCGATCGCTTGCGCAAAAGCTTTTGACGACTGTACTGCAAAGCGTGGGAGATAAAGCGCTGTATAGAGCGCAACTTCGCCGACAGTGATTGTTCTGGGCGCAGCATGTCTTATGTGCTGACCGAGTTTGAAATCTTCGAAAAAATTACCAACATTGATTTTTGATTTGCTCATCTCTCAACCATGATTAGACGCTAGCTCAGCTAGCCTATTTTGAAATTGCGCCCCATCGCCCGCAACGAAGATCTTCTTAAGCCTACTCGTTTCGCCTGAACGGATAATGATTAGCTTTTTTGGCACACGCAAAAATCTAGCCATTAAATCGATCAAGGCTGCATTGGCGCGCCCATCTTCAGGCGCAGCTTTAACTCGAGCTTTGATAACCGCACGGCCGTCCGACAACAGCTCAACGCCCTCAAGCGCATCGAGCCCCCCTTTTGGCGTAAGTTTCAACCAAAGCATGAGGCCTTCCGCTTCAACCTGCCACGGCAAGACCTCAGCCAAAGGAAAAGCCGCCTCCACCTGCAACAAGATCGCGCAAAAATTGAAGGAGCAGCAAGAGAATAACAGGCGAGATATCAACCCCGCCAAAACTAGGCAATATTGTGCGAATGGGCCGCAGCAGAGGCTCTGTAAGATTATTCAGCGCGTTCCAGAGTGAATAAGCGCCGCTTGAGCGAAGATTCACAACATCAAAGGCGATTAACCAGGACATGATCGCCATGCCAATAACAATATACCAATAGAGATCAATGATCGTAACAAGAAGCTTGATAACAGCGTAAGACATGTGATGCGTCCGAGGTTGTCGACGACTGACTGTCTAGCCACACCGTTAGACCGGAGCAAGTTTCCGGCTCATTTTTTTGATCTCTCAGCACTGTTTTTTACTGAGTTGGCGGCTATCCCACCAATCATTGACAGTCATGAATGGCGCGTGTAGGCACCGCCACCGGAGCGGGGCTGTAGCTCAGATGGGAGAGCGCTGCAATCGCACTGCAGAGGTCGGGGGTTCGAATCCCCCCAGCTCCACCAATTAAATCAATATAATATGAATCTCTATGCTCTATCATCGCGTCGTCAGTGGCGTGGTTTTAGATGAAAATTAAAGCCGAGAGTTGACGTCTCCAGAGGCAAAGGAAAAAGCATGCTGCCGCGCCTGATCACCCTCCTACTCGTCCTTACCAGCGCGACGCTTCCCGCCGCCGCCGCATCAATTGATGACTCGCTGAGCGGCGTAATCGATACGGAGATGACGGAGAACGCGTCTCAAACTCCTAACAAATCCTCAAAAAAGGAAGCTCCTGACAAGAAGCAAAAGCCTAAAATCTGGGACATGGACGGCCCGAGCCTGGAGACTGACGGCATCAACGGACGCTGATGTCGCGCATAAGCGTAAAACTCCTTCAATTTGATGTTTATTTTAACAACAAGATCAAGCCTCACTTAATGCGGCGTTAGATTTAAAGGCCCTACCCTCAGCGTCTGCTGCAAAAATAGCATCAATAATGAGCTGAGGCGTGAGTGGAATAGGCTCATTATGCGCACTCTCATGGGGCGCAAGGGTTAATTCAGCGATTGCGCCAGCTTGCTCCAACGTGAGTTTAGCCAAACCAATATCCGCAAGGGTTATCGGCAAGCCAACTGATAAACAAAAGGACAAAACTTCAAAGAGAATAGTCTTATCTCGAGCCTCAACGATAAGTTGGACTAGGGCTCCAAAAGCGACTTTCTCACCATGCATGAAGAGATGCGTTTCCTTCATTGCGGTGAGGCCGTTATGTAAGGAATGAGCTAGAGCCAGACCGCCTGACTCAAATCCTAAGCCTGACATCAGCGTATTAGCCTCGACAATTCGATCAAAACTAGGCGTTAGCAAGCCCGCTCTCGCGTCGTTTAGGGCTGTTTTTCCATCTTCAAGCAGCGTTGCGTAACATAATTGGGCGATCATTCGCGCGCATAGAGTGCTGGAACCGCCGAGTATATTCGTTTTTCTTGCGCGCGAGCAGGCATCCGCTTCAAAATAGGTTGCAAGCGCGTCACCCATCCCGGCAATTAATCCGCGCAACGGCGCTTTAAGAATAACGCTTGTATCAACTAAGACGAGATCAGGATTGCGCCTACTTAATAAACATGTCTCAAAGACCCCTTCAGGAGTATAGATTACAGAGACCGTGCTACACGGCGCGTCGCTTGCCGCTGTTGTCGGGCAACAAATAACCGGCAGATTTAACTGCTCAGCGCTCGCTCGCACAGCATCTAAAATCTTGCCGCCGCCTGCTCCTATAATTACCGAGGCTTTATGATCCTGCGCCTGACTTGTAATTTTGGCGACTTCATCGAAAGACGATTCCCCGCCAAAATCATAAATTTCGAGGGCTAATCCCTCTTGCTGAAAGGACTGACGCCAAATTATTTCAAGCTGACGACGCGGCGTTGCGCTCGTAACCACAAGCGCACAGCCATTAATCCCAAGCCTTTTGAGTTCTTTTGAAAGGAAAGCTGTCGCATCCGCTCCCTGGATATAACGACCGGGCGCAGAAAAAATATTTAACATCAGCCCTCATCCTCTGATAGAAAATTTTACTTTATGATCATTGTTTTAAATAAGCCAAAACGATAGCCCCGTCTTACTCTCTTCAATTTACTGAAAGCGCGCGCCTTGACGATTGTCTCATCCTCTTCTCCTCAGAAATTTTCTGACGACAACATTTGCGCCCTCGACGTGATAAAAAAAATACGTCGACGTCTACTGCCTTTTTTAGCCTTATGCTTGATTGCTAATTATCTTGATCGGGTAAATATTGGCTTTGCTGCGCTCAGCATGAACAAGGATCTCAATCTTTCTCCCCTCACATTTGGGCTTGGCTCAGGCGTCTTCTTCCTCACCTACGCTCTTTTTGAAGTGCCGAGCAATATTATTTTAGAGCGCGTTGGAGCGCGTTTATGGATTGCCCGCATTCTTTTAAGTTGGGGGCTCGTCTCTGCGCTCATGGCTTTTGCCTGGAATGATACAAGCTTTTTAGTTTTGAGACTGTTATTAGGCCTTGCAGAAGCCGGCTTTGTGCCAGGCGTGGTGCTTTATTTGACCTATTGGATGCCCCACTCTTATCGCGCAGTTGCAATGAGTGGTTTTATGCTCGCGATCCCTGTCTCAAGTATCATAGGCGCGCCAATTTCAGGTCTCATCCTTAACGCCACGGATGGGCTATATGGATTAAAATCATGGCAATGGTTGTTTTTATTAGAAGCAACGCCCTCACTTATTTTAGGCGCTCTGGCATTTATTTATCTCATAGATAAGCCACAAAATGCTTCGTGGCTTACGCTGCAAGAAAAACTCTGGATAGAAAATAGATTAGAGGCTGAACGCGCCTCATTGCAGGAAGAGAAAAGCGACCATTCTTTCTGGCGACTCATGTTTAATCGACATGTCGCACTCTTAAGTATGATCTATTTCGGCGTTGTTTTGACATTATATGGACTGGTGTTTTGGTTACCGCAGATTGTGCATGATCTTGGCTATGGAACTTTAGGCGTTAGTCTCCTTACAGCGCTTCCCTATTTAATTGGCTCTATAGCTATGATCATATGGAGCAAATATGTTGACCATAACGAAGGGCATGTGCGTCACGCAATCTATGCAGCATTGCTCTCAAGCTTGGGATTAAGCGCATGCGCGTTTCTAAGCGGATCTTTGCCAACAATTTTTGCTCTTTGCCTTTCTGCGGCGGGAACTTTTGGCATGTTTCCAATCTTTTGGACAATCGCAACGTCGCAATTAACGTCTAAACAAGCAGCTGGCGCGATCGCTTTGATAAATTCATTCGCCGCCCTGGCGGGTTTTCTAGGCCCCTATCTCGTTGGATGGATAAAAGACACAACGGGAGCGTTTCACTACGCGCTTCCACTCCTGGCCTTAGGTCCCCTAATCTCGGCGATCCTTCTCTTTCTTATGTGGCGAAAACAAAATACACCGACAGCATCAATTTAACATGAATACACCGTCTCAAATCCCTCAAGAGCTTATGGAAAGCTGGACGCGCCAAAGCAACGCGCTGTTGACTTCTTATTTTACGCTCTTTGGACAAGAGCTTATTTCCAGGACATATCATTCACGCCAAGATGCTGAAGGCTTATTCTCAGCAAATTTTGCCGTAATTTCTCATGGCGTTGAAAGCGATCCGTTACTCAATTACGCCAATAAATTTGCGCTGAATCTTTGGGGCTTTGATCCATTGATCCTAATATCAACGCCCTCAAGACTGACTGCAGAACCTAAAGCGCAGAATGAGCGGGATAGAATTTTAAAAGAAACACAGCGCAAGGGGTTTTTCAAAAATTATGAGGGCGTCCGCATCAGCGCTAAAGGCCGTCGGTTTATTATTTCTAATGTTACGATTTGGAACGTTTCGGGGACTTGTGGCGAGCCATTAGGTCAAGCGGCGACGTTTCGTAATTGGCGATACTGTGTTGATTGAGTGAACCCTATTCAAACTGTCGGATAATTCGATCGCTTTCTTGATTACGCGTAGGATTTTGTTCACGAAAATTTTGTTGCTCATGAAAATATTGCTCTGTATCGCCTGCGCCCTGCGCATGTGTCGCGTTAAACGGATCTTGATTATCAGTAAGATCTTTTGGCAGCGGGATATGCATAATTCCACCCTCTGCTTCAACGACTGGAGTATCGGATGGTTTTTTTGAGGACTTTGCAGTGCTGGGATTAATCGACAAGAGAAAACCAGCTAAGCCAGTCATGACTAAAACTATAAAAAAGCGCATAAGATGCTCCAAGACGTCCACTTACAAAGACAAGCGGAAGCTTATTCGTGATCTCCTCTTCAGTTAAGGGGGTTAATTACGGTCTTTGTTTGATCATCTCAGTGTAAGTCGCGCTTGCGCCTCGCAACTTAAAAAAAATCTTTCTTGATGATATTTATTGCGCGAAAATTTTAAGAGCGCGAGGAGAATTCATCAAAAGAATCGCCCAAAGCCTGTTTCAATCAGCGCGCACTCCAGCGAAGGCCTACAAGGCCAGATTTTATGTCAACGGCATAAAAACCCTATCTTGTTTACATTATAGCGTTGATTTTACCCCTTAAGCCTATGAATATTGGCCATTAGCCATATTTTTGCCGTCTCTTAATCACAATTGGCTGTTCTAAGAACCCGCGCTTTAAAGCGTTTATATAAGAATTGTCCTCTGCTTGGAGCAGGCACAATCATTTAAATGAAGGTCGATAATGGCGCGTAGCGGCATTTCAACAATTTTGACAGCCGTTGTCGCTGGTGCGGCAGGGTTTGCGCTGGGCGTCTATGAAGCGCCAAATGAGGGCGTATCTAATCTGCGCTCAGCGATTGAAGCACGGCTGCAATCATTCAAAGACAATATGAAAAAATCTGAACCAGCACCAGAAGCGCCTGCTGAGGCGCCTGCCGCTGAAACGCCTGCGACTTCGCCTGAAGCTGCTGCGCCAAGTTCAGAGCCGGCGCCAGCCGCTGAAGCTGCTGCGCCAGCGCCAGAAACGCCTGCAGCGCCACCCGCGCCAGAGGCTGCTGCGCCTACAATGACATTGCCAACAGCCCCTGCTCCCGCAGTCGAAAGCGCTGCGCCAGCTGCCCCAGCGACGCCAGCCGCTCCGGAAGCCACAGCGCCAGCAGCTGAAACGCCAGCCGCTGCGGCGCCCGCGCCAGCCGAGGCGAAACCAAAGCCAAAACCAAAGCCAAAGCCAAAGCCAAAGCCAAAAC
>OMIO01000079.1 GCA_900299115.1 Methylocystaceae bacterium
TATAAAAAGTGTTTCGGCGCTAGCAATGACAGGCGTTAAAGAGGCGAGAAAAGCCGAAATAAGCAATATGCCATGAGGACGCCACTCCTGAGGCTGGAAACGTCCAAGCGCTAAAGGAACGCCAACAACGACTGCTTCATTTAACAGAAACAAGATCAGCGTGCGACCGATAAGACTCGTTAATCCCTCTGGAGCGTTGAACCCTAAAAAAAATATTTTTCCTAATTGAGCAATCGGCGGCGCGCCCAGCGCGATTAAAAAACTAAAGAGAAAGGGAATGACCGCAAGGCCAAATCTCAAAGCAAATTGCGAGCGCGCTCTCAGCGCAATGATCCCAAAGACATAGACAAGGACCGCTGAGACCCCGCCAATCGGGGAAAATTGACACAAATTTAATAAGGTATTGGGTGCGCGCCATAAGACCCCATCGCCATCAACGAGGCTGGCCAAGATCGCGACAGTGAGGAAATCAACTGCAAAGAGTTGTGCGGATAGCTTAAAGTCAGCCCTCACACGAATCAGATAGATGGCGGCTGCGGCGGAAAGCCCAGCTAAAAATGCGCCCGAAGGACCAAGAGCAATTTGAACAGATGAAAAAATTAAGAGACCCAGGCTCAACAATAACCATTCGACTCGCAATAGGCCCTGAACTGCTTCGCCTCGGGTGGCCGCCATTGAGTTTCTTCTCCGTCTGGATAAGCAACGACGCACAATAAGCCGTTTTCATAGAATCAAACTGATATCAATTATTTTCAAATGCAGGAGCGCAGCTAAAATGTCGACCCTAAGGGATCTTAGAGGCTTGAAGCCGCTTCGCTTTAACAGCGAATTAGGCTATCATTAACCAAATTTTTCGCCTAGCCGATTAGGGGAAAGACTTGGAATTCTATGGACGATTCTTTCCCTCACACGCCACCCGGCGCAAAAATTATTGACGGGCCTATGGAAGATAAAAGTCCAAATCTCCCACATGATGAGCCCGACCCGGCGAGCTTACCGCCTCATTCTCTAGACGGCCGCGTGCATACGCTCGCTCGGGCGGTTCGTCGCGCGCGATTAGATAACGCCGAACAGTCCGAAGCGTTAATTGATCTACGACTTGCTGAAATTACCCGTCTCGAAATCGTTCAAGAAGCGCTTGGGGATCTTTTTCAACAGATCCCAAAAGAGTGTGATATCTTTGATCTAGCGATCTCTCCGGGAGAGCATCCTCGTCTCTTTATAGATTATCTCGGCTTTATCGAGATGCATCATGACAAACGCGTCTATTGCTTTCTGCAAGACACCCGTTACGGCCGGATCAAAATCTGTGAAAGCGACCGCGTGGATCCAATCGTCGCCGCTGTCACCGATTATGTCGCCCATCGACTTGTTGAGCGAGAAAAAGCGTTAACGATCGATTACGCGAGCGGCGGCTATGCGCTTTTAAAAGCGCGATCCTCGCAGGTCACAGACAAGAAATCCGAGGGGGCTTTTTGGAAAATTTATCTCCACTTGTGTGAGCTTTTAAGCGCAAGCTGTTTTCTATTTTTGCTCATCATCATTGGGCAATGGTTTTATCGGGCCTCTGGCGCAAACTAAGGCGTAAGATTGACTTAGAGATCAAAATGAGCCAAGCTCACAATCTCATCTTTATTATTAAGACCTCTTCTTATCACATTGATTTTATATTCTTTATCAATCTGATTAAAGCTATAGATGTGGTAGGAGGCCGCCGGCCGATGTCCTTCATGCCGAGCTGAAGCAGACGCAACGCCTACTATCGGAACAGCCTTGCTCGGCCCAGGAATATAGGCGACGCTGGGTTTATGATTATGACCGTGTAATATTAACTCTGCGCCGTGACGCGCAATCACCTCTTCAAAGGCAGCGGCATCTTCTAAACCGCGCAACAGGCTAGCGCCCCCGACGTTGGGCGGATGATGCAAGAAAACAACTCGAATACGCTCTTCTTGTTTCATTTGCGCCAAATGTTGCGACAGGCGCTCGAGCTGTTGTGATCCGAGACGGCCAGACGCAACGAATGGCGCAGTGGGAACGCCTGAATTCAACCCAATGAGCGCAAACTTATCTCTGCGACGCAGATAGGGAAATCTCGGCCCAGTTTCATCACTGGTTGTCCATGGGGCAAACTTATCTTCAATAAGCTCAGTCACCCCCGCGACATAAGCATCATGATTGCCCGGCGTAAAACTGACATGATTGGGAGATCCTAAAGATAATAACCATTCCTCAGCAATCTGCAGCTCTGCTGGAAGGCCTATATTAACGATGTCGCCCGTCATTAAAATATGATCTGGGCTCTGATTTTTTAAATCATCAACAATGTCGGCCAGGACGCTCATGGCATGCTGATTTGCGCGCTTATAGAGCCAATTCATATAGCCTGTTAAGCGCTTATTAAGCAGTTGTGAGAAATTTGGCCTGGGAATGGGACCGATATGCGCATCAGATAAATGGGCTAGAATAAAGCTCAAAAACCACTCCCCTAACTTAAAACAATGATTTCACCGATTAGATCCAGGCTTTATATTAAACAGATGTCCCAGACACCTTCAATAAGAACGCGCCTCGTTCATCAGCTCATTACTTTTGGAGCCTTATTTCAAAGGCCAATGACTCTTGGGGTGCGCGGATTGATCATTGATAAAAACGACAGGGTCTTACTGGTTAAACACACCTATGTATCGGGTTTTTATCTCCCGGGCGGCGGCGTTGAAGCTGGCGAGACCATTTACCAAGCATTGGAGCGAGAAATATACGAAGAATGTGCAATAAGCCTGAAATCGCCTCCCCTCCTCTACAGCATATACTTAAATAAAAAATCCTCATCTCGAGATCACGTTGCTCTGTTTGTCATTCGTGATTTCTGCGATGAAGGACCACGTCTACCCGATAAAGAAATATCAGAGGTCAAATATTTCCCAATTGACCAATTACCAAATGACGCGACGCCTGCAACGCAGAAGCGCGTTAATGAAGTTTTAAATAATAGTGAAGTTTCGCCATATTGGTGATGAAAAAAAGCTTGATAAAAACGCTGACTCTTTGAGCTAAAAGAGGGATAAAAAAACAAATCCGCAGGGGAAGATCGTCCCCAAATACAATCGTTTACGCCAATGAAACGTTCGTTTAGCTAATTTAATCGCCTTAAGAGCACAAAAAGCTTAGCCCCGCAGGCTTGCAACGTTACTAATATATTGATTTAAAAGAACCATAATGATCGATCTGGCGATAAAATTTCTCCCGCTCACCGCGGCTGACGAACCTCAAATCGAAAAACTCGACGAACGCGCTTTCGGTCCAGGACGCTTTGCGCGCACGGCCTATCGCCTGAGAGAATATACGAAAGCTGATTTATCGCTCTCATTTGTTGCGCGTATCGGCACGCTCTTGATTGGCGCCAACCGGATGACGTCAATCTTAGTAGACTCCAAGGATGCTCTATTGCTAGGCCCCTTAACAGTTGAGCCGGCCTTTCGCTCACAAGGCGTCGGCGAAGCGCTGGTGAAACATTCTCTCGATGCCGCGCGGGCCGCTGGACATGGTTTGGTATTTCTTGTTGGAGACGAAGAATATTATTCTAGGATGGGTTTTAGCAAAGTGCCCAAGCAACAAATCACTATGCCCGGACCTGTGGATCCAGATCGCTTACTCTACTGTGAATTAAGAGAGGGCGCACTGAAGGCTACCGTCGGCAGAATGCGCTGCAAATGACAGAAGCCGCTTATTTTCCAGAAATGTTAGAACGATATCAAACGCTAATCAAAAATGGCGCTTTATCAAGAAATGACTCACAAATATTAGCCATCGCACGGTTGCAAGCGCTTATTGAGCAGCTCAAGAACAACACTCCTCCAGAAAAGAATAAATTATTTAATTTTTTCAAATTTTGGCGCACTCCAGATACTCTGCCTAAGGGGATATATTTATATGGAGATGTCGGTCGCGGTAAAACGATGCTCATGGATTTATTTTATGAAATTGCGCCAGTTCAGAACAAAAGAAGAGTTCATTTTCATAAATTTATGGCCGAGACACATGAAAGACTGTTTAAAATCCGCAACTCAAATTCATCAAACGAAGAGCCTATAAAACGCGTTGCAGAAGCAATAGCATTTGAGACAAAACTAATCTGCTTTGATGAATTCGCCGTCAATGATATCGCTGATGCGACAATATTAGCTCGATTATTTTCATACCTATTTTCATTGGGCGTCGTCATTGTCTCCACTTCTAACGTGAAGCCTGAAAAACTTTACGATGGCGGAAGAAATCGCGATCAATTTATTCCCTTCATTGATATTTTAATTAAAAACACGCAAGTAATAAAAATAGATGGGACAAATGATTATAGAATGAAAGATAACGCTATCAGCCAAATCTTTTTTATTCCAGCAGATCAATATGCAAAAGACTCTCTTGATCGATTATTTGATTTTTTGACTGAAAACAATCAAGGAACCCCCAGCTATATTGAGATCAAAGGACGCATTATCCACATACCTATAGCTTATAAAACAGTAGCGAGATTTAAGTTTAGAGATATCATTGAACAGCCCCTCTCTGCTCAAGACTATCTCGCAATTACTGATAAATTTAATGCGATCATGATTGATAATATTGAAGTTCTAAAGGCTGATCAAAAAAATGAAGCGCGCAGACTAATAACGTTGATTGACGTTTTATATGAACGAAAATCATTACTCGCTATTTCAGCGGAAGCTGAGCCAGAAAAACTCTATGCCGCGACTCAAGGAATAGAATCAAAGGAATATAAGAGAACAATTTCAAGACTTTCAGAAATGCGAACTCAAATCTATCTTGATGATTTTTTGTCTCGCTTTTCTAATCCAATTTAGCCATGCACTCAGCAATATCGCTCTTAGTCTTCATCTGATTAAATCTGTCTTGACAAAAGCGCTCTAGGTCAGCCCGAACAGCAGGATTATTGGCTGCAGCGCGCATGCTCATTGCGCTTTCTAATAATTCTTTTTGCGCAGCATGAATTTGTTTTGCGTTAAGCTGGTTTGAGCAATGTTCGTAACGCTTTAAAAAAGCATCACACTGGGCAATGCCTGTCGGATCTACCGCTAGGGCTGGCGTAGTTAACATAACAGCCGAGATAAATGCTAATTTATGGCGCATTCTGAACGATTTCCACCGGAACAGATGTAGGATCATTTTTTAGAAAGTGAAGACGGGTGACAGGCCTTTCTTAGGACCCGTCACCCGTATTATCTTCGAAGCTAGTGTCTCGCCAACTTCGAAGAGATTTAAATCCTTAAAGACCAGCTAAGAAATTCGTTGGATCAACTGGCGTTGATCCTTTGCGTAATTCAAAGTGAAGTTGCGGCGATCCGACATTGCCAGACTGGCCTGAACGAGCAATTGTTTGCCCTCTTTTTACTTTATCGCCTTTTTTAACATCTAATTCGCCGTTATGCGCATAGGCGGTAACAAAGCCATTTGGATGGCGAATAAGAACCATATTGCCGTAGCCCTTTAATTCACTACCCGCGTAAGCGACTTCACCGCCTTCAGCAGCTTTCACTTGTGTGCCTTCTGGTACGGCAATGTTAATGCCATCATTACCACCTGATGAGAACCCTTGAATAATGCGCCCTCTTGCTGGCCACCGAAACTCTGGGCGACCATCATCTGTAGTGGCGGATTTAATATCGTCAGGCGGAATTGACGCTGTTGGCTTCTTATCAATATTTTTATCTGTTTCCGCCGCTGCTAAAGCCTTATCTGAAGCAATTTGCTTTTGAGATGCCTTATCGCTTTGAGCTGGCGCAGACGGCAGTGTCTCCTGCCCCGCCTTTAGATTAGCTAACTGCGATGACTTTGACTTTTCAGATTGAGATTTAGCGTCGGCCTGTTTAAGCGCTTTATCTTGCGCTTCATTAGCCTTGCGATCTTTTTCGATTTTTAGCTCTTCACGCCGAGAAATTTGTTTTTCAGCATCTTTTTGCTTCAAAGATTGCTGCTCTAAAACCTTGCGCTCTCGTTCTAATTTCAATTCATTTTGATGAAGCGCGATCTTTTCCGCTTTCGTTAAAGGCTTGCTAGCCGTTTCTTGCATTGGCTTATTTGAAGCAACAGCAGTCGCGCGATAAACCGGAATTACAATTCTCGCGCCAGGCTGTAACTGAGCAGCGCTCGCTAAGCCATTGGACTTTAATAGCGCATCGGTTGGAACGCCATATCGATTAGCAACAACAGCTGCCGTATCCCCTTGAGCGATTACGATTGGCGTGCCCCCATTGGCGGTCCAGTGTGGGTCGCCGCTATTTGAGCTAACAGTCTGCGGCGCTTGTGGCGTCTGAGGGGCGACGGGCTGAGGAGAAGAACTTAATGCTGCCTGTTGAGGAGCAGCGAGAGGCCGCGTTTCGACCGGTGAAGGCGACGCGCTACGTGATGGGGGATCTTGCTGAATGGTCCCCGTCGGCGACTGATCGACACTACGAGAAGCAACAGATTTTTTAAGTCCTGTGAATGGATCGGAAAATGGATCCGATAAACGCGACGAGTCTGCACAACCCGCCATAAGAGCCGCGAGGCCTACCGCAGCCATAAGCCGCGAGGCCACTCTTGAGGACATAACTTGATGCTCTTTCACCATGACGCAACCCACCCGCACTCAAACTCCACACACTCCTTGTATCCTGAGTTGGGTTAAAGAGATGTTTAAGGTGAATCAGGCCTTAGCAATAAATATAAAATTTTATAAAGACACTAATCCTTTTAATTACATATATTTAGATGCGCCCTGGCATGGGACGCCGAGACGACAGGGTCCAATATCTATTTGCTCACAAACACCATCACTCTTCAAATTAACCTTAACCAATCGTTCCCGAGCGCCTCGCGCGATTGAGCTAAGCTCTCGTTGTCCAAAAATTATGATCCCGCCTGGCTTGAGAAAAGAGATCAATGTCTGCGGCGTCTGTGAAAGCGCTAAATGAATTACAATTCGATCAAATTGACCAATATCGATCGACGCCTCAAATCCATCTGAAGCGTGCAACAAGACATTATCTATATTCTGCGACGCTAACCTTTCACGTGCGGCTCCCGCCAGGCTGATGTAACGCTCAAATGTAACAATCTCACTAGCAAGCTTAGATAAAATAGCCGTTCCATAACCACTTCCCGCGCCTATTTCTAACACGCGATGATGGCTATCAATCTCAAGGGCTTCATAACTGCGCGCGAGATCAGTTGGTCGCGTCATTGTTTGACCGCAACCAATAGGGATTAAGATATTTTTATTTGCTAAATCGCGAAAGCGAAAAGGGGTGAATTCATCCCTTGGCGTCGTCTCTATAGCTCTTAATACACGAATATCCCGCACGCCAGCTTGCCTTATGTTTAATAAGAGCAAGCCACGCTCTTCCGGGGTATTTTGTAGAAGGGGCGGAACAATCATCTACTTGCTTCAAACGCTTGCGATAACTGCGTAACGGAAGGATGGTCTGTCAGATCAAGCTGGAGAGGCGTAATAGATATTTTTTGCTCTTCAATGGCCAATAAATCTGAACCTGGCGCGGGGATAAAAGCGCTACGTTGGAAAGAAATCCAATGATATGGATTTCCACGCCCATCCGCTCGAGTATCGATTTTCATAAGGTCGCTGCTCCGCCTACCCTGCATTGTAATTGCTATTCCGGCAACTTCCTCTGGCTGACAATTAGGAAAATTTATATTGATTAAAACATTTTTTGGAATTCCAGCATCCAATACTTTTTTAACAACATCCTTGCCATGGCGCTGAACGCAGCCCCAGATGATAGTTTCCCGTCCAGCAAAAAAATCGTAAACCTGAGAAAGAGCTATAGAAGGCACGCCAAGAATTGTCCCTTCCATCGCGCCTGCGATCGTCCCAGAATATGTAACATCCTCAGCTAGATTTTGACCGCTATTGACGCCTGAAAGAATAAGATCCGGGGGATGATCAATTAAAAGCTTGCGCACCGCCATGATAACGCAATCTGTAGGCGTGCCCTTTACTGCAAAATGACGAGGAGAAATCTCGCGAAGCCGTAACGGGTCATTTAATGACAATGAATGCGCCACGCCAGATTGTTCATATTCAGGCGCTACGACAAAAACATCATCCGTTAAATCATGGGCAATTTTTTCAGCAATTTTCAGCCCATGAGCATGAATGCCATCATCATTTGTAACCAAAATCCGCATTAATGATACTCTATGCCTTAGGTATTATTCGATCCAACCCGTTCATATATGGTTGCAATACGCTTGGAACGATAACAGAGCCGTCTGACTGCTGATAGTTCTCGAGAACCGCAACCAAGCAACGTCCGACAGCTACGCCGGAACCATTAAGCGTGTGCACAAACTGCGTTCCCTTTTCGCCAGTAGCGCGAAAACGCGCCCCCATGCGTCGAGCTTGGAAATCTCCACAATTAGAGCACGATGAAATTTCCCGATACATATTTTGACCAGGCAACCAAACCTCTAGATCATATGTCTTTTTGGCAGCAAAACCCATATCGCCAGCGCATAATAAGACCTTACGATAAGGCAAGTTCAAATCCTGCAAAATCTTCTCTGCACAAGCTGTCATTCTTTCATGTTCAGCGTGTGATTGTTCAGGAGTCGTAATTGACACCAATTCAACTTTATAAAACTGGTGTTGTCTTATCATACCCCGCGTATCCCGCCCCGCTGCTCCCGCCTCGGCTCGAAAACAATAAGTGCCAGCAGTGAACCTGATCGGAAGTTCGCCTTCCTCGACAATTGAGTCTCGCACCAAATTTGTTAAAGGAACCTCTGCTGTGGGGATTAGCCAGTAGCCATTATCAACTAAGAATTGATCTTCACGAAATTTAGGAAGCTGAGCTGTTCCAAACATTGCTTCATCTCGAACAAGCAATGGCGGATTGATTTCCGTATAGCCGTGCTCGGCAGTATGTTTGTCGAGCATAAAGAGCGCCAGAGCGCGCTCTAACCGCGCCAGAGCGCCTTTATTAACGACAAATCTTGCGCCTGATAGCTTGGCTGCAATTGCAAAATCCATAAGCCCAAGAGTTTCGCCTATTTCAAAATGTTCTTTCGGCTTAAAATCAAATGACGGAATAACGCCCCATTTTAAAATTTCTAAATTATCTTGCTCATCCTTGCCATCTGGCGTTTCATGTGATGGCGTATTTGGCAGACTAGCCAACATATCATCAAGAATTGCGATAGCGTCTCTTTCATCCTGCTCTAAATTTTCCCATTTCTCTTTTATCTCAGCAACTTCCGCCTTGAGCGCGTCAGCACGAGTCCCCTCTCCCGCTTTTAAAGCTATTCCTATTTCTTTGGACGCGGCATTACGACGTTCTTGAGCTTTTTGTAATTCTAAGATTGCCGCTCTTCTAACATCATCCAGCCGGAGCAATTCCTTTGATAGGGGGTCTAATCCTCGTCTTAAGCGACCTTTATCAAAATCGTCTGGATTGTCCCGGATTAGTTTTATGTCATGCATATGATTTAAGATGAATAAAGCTATGCTCTATTCACGCTTCTCCCTCTTTTTTTCAATTAGTCGAACTGAATATATTGAAGCTTCGTAAAGCAGCATTCCTGGAAGAGCCAGCGCAAGTTGCGAAAAAACATCTGGCGGCGTTAAAACTGCTGCAATTATAAAAATAATAACAATCGCATAGCGTCGTTTTTCAGCAAGAAATTCAGAGCTCACAATCCCTACTTGACCTAAGAGCGTTAAAATTACCGGCGTTTGGAATACTATTCCAAACGCCAAGACAAGAGTCATGATGAGGGAGAGATATTCTGAAACTCTTGGAAGCAGTTCAATCTGAGCCTTACCGGGTTCATTGGCTTGCTGCATACCAATAAAGAAATTTAATAAGTTTGGCATAACAATAAAATAAACAACGAGCGCGCCTAAGGCAAAAAACAAAGGCGTTGCAAAAAGATAAGGTCGAAACGCCGCCCTCTCGTGACGGTATAATCCCGGCGCCACGAAGGCGTAAATCTGGGATAGGATCACTGGGCAGGCTAAAAAGGCAGCGGCGAAAAGAGCGACTTTGATCTGAGTAAAAAAATACTCCTGCGGCGCTGTATAGATTAATTTAGCTTCCGGACCTGCTGCGCGCGTATAGGGAACAACAAGTATATTATAAATATCTTTTGCAAAGAAAAATGAAGAAATAAACATAACGACAAATGCGGCCAATGCTTTAATTAAACGCTCTCTTAATTCCATCAAATGTTCAATTAATGGAGCTTTGCTCGCGTCGATTTCGCCTTCAGGATCCTCGATCATTCGCTCTCACCAAGCGACTTAGACTCACCCGTTTTCGATAATGACTTACGCGTTTCTTCAGGAATAGTTCCTTCTACAGTCTGCGTGAGATGATTGCGCATATCCTTTATCGGATCAAAAGAGCCTCCCAGATCAACGGCCTCTTTTAAGCTCTCACTTGTATGCTCGATATCTTTTTTAATATTTTCTAGCTCAGTCTCGCGCAAAGCTTCCATAAACTGTTCTTGGAATTCTGCCGCCATTCTCCGCATGCGGCCGGAATATTGCCCAAGACTGCGTAATACTCTGGGCAAATCTTTCGATGGAATAGCAATAAGAGCAACGACGCCGATGACGATCAACTTACCAGGATCGAGATCGAACATGTATTAACTCGCGTTAGCGCGTTAGAGCTTGTGATTTTCAGCTGATTTCTCGGCCTCGATGACTCGAGAGTCTTGATGATCAAGATTTAAAGAATTTTCTTTGTTCGAAGGCTCATCATCCTCCGACATGCCTTTCTTAAAGGCCTTAATGCCTTTTGCGACATCGCCCATCACGTCAGAAATCTTGAACTTGCCGCCAAACAACACAAAGACAACGCCGCCAACGATGATCCAGTGCCAGATCGACAGACCGCCCATGCCTATTTCCTCCAAAATGGATGTAAGCCAAATCTCCCGGCTCTCCAGGGTAAAACCTAAGCTCGCAATGCTGCAAAAACAAGGTCAGCAGAATAATCTGAAGGAGCAGACTATCAAAACTTTATTCTTCTTCTTGACCTTCTGCGCCCTCATCAAAGTCGACTTCAACGATTTCTTCAGTAAAATCCATTTCGAGCAATGTCGGTGCGTCATCCTCAAGAGGATCTTCGTCATCACGCAAATTAATATCATCTGAAGGTTGTGGCACGCCAAAACCTTTTGGTAAGCGACCGTCAAACAAACCAGCGCCTTTAAGCTCATCTAGACCTGGTAAGTCGCTTATTTGTTCAAGCCCGAAATGCATCAAAAAAGCATCTGTCGTCCCATATGTTATGGGTCGCCCGGGTGCTTTGCGACGTCCCCGCAAACGTATCCAACTTGTTTCTAACAGCACGTCGAGCGTACCTTTAGAAATTGCTACGCCCCTGATTTCTTCTATCTCGGCGCGAGTGACTGGCTGATGGTAGGCAATGATCGCCAAGGTTTCGAGCGCTGCACGGGAAAGCTTTTTTTCTTCAACTTTCTCGCGCGCCAATATCCACGACAGATCAACCGCTGTACGGAAAAACCACTTTTTTCCTGCCCGGGCGAGATTTACCCCGCGGTTAGCATAATGATCTCGAAGCTTTTCCAATACAGCGTCTAGATCAACGCTTTCATCAATTCGACGTTTAAGTTCTGCCTCGTCGAGTGGTTCAGACGAGGCAAAAAGAAGCGCTTCAACAATACGTTCCGCTTCAGCCAAGGCTGCTTCCTTTCGCGCGAGCGCTTCATCGCTATCGACGTCAAAGAGCTCAATTTTTTCCGCCGCCTGCGCCAATGAGCAAACTCCCTATTTACGCCCAAACTTAGAGTACATCGTTGTTTTGATTTTGTGTTGCTTCAGCGCGCCGCCGCACCCAAAGCGGCGCGAAAGCTTGATCTTGACGCATATCAAAGCGCCCTTCCCGAACCATTTCAAGCGATGCTGAGAAAGCAGACGCGCGAATTGTCCGCGCTGTTTGCATATCTACGCAATAATGGAGAAGAAAATCATCAAGAACCGTCCACTCAGCAGCAATGCCGGCGAGACGCTCCAACGCTTCACGCGCTTCCGCCAAAGACCATACAGCGCGTTGCTGAACAACGACGCGCGAGGTAACGGATTTTTGACGCTGACGGGCATAAGCGGCCAATAAATCAAACAGCTTAGCCTGAAAACGTGATTGAGTTTTTATTTCAATTCCCTCGCCGCCGCCACGCAAGAACATATCGCGCCCGAGCCGACCGCGCTGGGTCAATCGATCAGCGGCGATACGAATTAATTCCAAACGTCGCAATCTTTCGGCAAGCGCCATAGCGAGATCTGCCGCAGACGGCTCTTCCCCTTTTGGTTGCTCTGGCAGCAACAAACGAGACTTCAAGAAGGCAAGCCAAGCGGCCATAACGAGGTAATCCGCCGCCAATTCAAGACGCGTGCGCCGCGCTTCTTCAATGAAAGCAAGATATTGTTCAGCAAGCGCGAGGATTGAAATCCGCGCAAGATCGACTTTCTGTCTACGCGCAAGTTCCAAAAGCAGGTCTAAAGGACCCTCAAACCCATCAACGTCAACACAAAAGGCCTCTCCTTCCGCGCGCGGCTCATCAGCAAGATCAAAGGAGAGTTCTTGGGCCATAGGTTCCCCGGGCGACTCAACGCAACATTACCAGAATTGGCCGGGAGAATGGTCGGTTTAAGCGAGACCTGCAAGCTCTTGGAGAACAATCCCAACGTCGTCCACAGGAGAACCATGAGAAAAAACAGCGTAAATAGACCCCTTTAGCTGGTCAGAAAGGCTGCATCGAACTCTGCCAGGGCTTTGGACACATCGAAGGGCGCAATTCGCCCGATTGCGTCCAAGGCCCGTTCCGCTCGATGGGCGCTCATTTCCTTCAAAACAGGAGCGCCTTCTGCGACTTGGCGCGCTTCCTCTAAATCTCCGTTGCAGTGAAGGACTATATCGCACCCTGATGCGATCGCTCTTTCCGCCCGCGAGCGAAAATCCCCAGACAAAGCTTTCATCGACAGATCATCCGTCATCAATAAGCCATTGAATCCGATTTTCTTTCTAATAATCTCCTGAATAATGGTCTTGGAGAGCGTGCCAGGATTTTCAGGGTCAATCGCTGAATAGACGACATGCGCCGTCATCGCCATTGGCAAATCGGCATTGGCGCGAAAAGACACAAAGTCCAATCGTTCAAGCTCACTGAGAGGATCGGTGACAGTTGGCAGTTCAAGATGGCTGTCGCAGAGGGCGCGCCCATGCCCAGGAATATGCTTCATGACTGGCGCCACTCCACCCGCCATTAGCCCTTCAGCAGCAGCCCGACCAAGTTGAGCAACATGCTGGCTATCTTTAGCGTAGGCGCGGTCGCTGATAATGTCATGCGCCCCGTCAATTGGGAGATCTAACACGGGCAAACAATCCACATCTATCCCGACCTCACGCAAATCATGAGCGATTAGGCGCGCGCCAAGCCAGGCCAATCGTTTAGCGTTTTCTAAATTCGATGCAACTTCAAGAAATCGCGCAGCGCTAGGGTAAGATTTCCACTCTGGCGCATTCAATCTTTGCACCCGACCGCCTTCTTGATCAACGAGAATGGGAACTTGCCTCCCAAGCACCTGCCTGATTTCTGTTGTAAGAGAGGAAAGTTGATCGCAGGACTCGATGTTACGTCGAAATAATATAATCCCCCAAGGCGATGTTTCTTTTAAAAACGATCGTTCTTCCGGCTCAAGCGCAAGTCCCCTCAAGCCGCAAATGAAAGCACGCATCTGAATCGTAAACCCTAAAGAGAATTATAAGAGTTAAAGACGCCCGAGCAGCGTTTGAGGAAGCTAAGTCTCGGGCGTGTGGCGCTTAGTTACCCGCTACAAAGCAAGAGCCGCCGCTTTCTTTGACCTTACTGCAGATGGTCGTTGCGGAGTCTTTTGTTACCCCGCCCACACGAACGCGATAGACAGTCTTTTCGCCGACAGTCGCCATTTTATAGCTGGGCTTTCTGCCGCCAAGATCGGCGCCATATTTCGCAATAACCGATTTCACCATGGCCTTCGCTTCTGTCTCACTGCCAGCAGCGCCAAACTGAACCGCATAGCCGCCACTCGCGGGCGGCGGCGGCGCTTCAGTTGTCTCCGTGGACTGAGCAGAACTATCCTCAACAGCTGGCTTTGTAGGTTTAACAGGCGCTGGCGCTTTCGGTTTAACCACCTGGGCTGTCGTTACAGGACGTGCAAGCGTTTTAGGCGTGCCGCCTTGTTGAGAGGCGTCTGTTTCAGCTGAAGACACAGATTTTGCAACCGCAGCTGGCGGCAAAGCGTTAACGCCCTGCGCAGGGCTACCATCTGGGCGGACAGTCACCGATTTAACGCGGTGCGGTTCAGCAAGTGAGGGCGCTTCATGCGGCGCATTAACTGGATCATTCCCAATCTTTAGCGTCTGAGGCTGGACCTTGGGGTCAACGGCTTGTTCCTGATTGGTGACGACCTGCTTTACAGGAGCTGTTTCCTTACGATCTAGCACTGTGGCGCCGCCTGTTTGCGGCGCATCCTGATCTGCCTCAATACTTGGCTTAACTTTCATCGGGCCTTCTGGCGCTTGAATGATTGCGATTTCATGGGAACCAATACGGTTGCGATGCATGAAACCCCAACCGATACTGATAACCGCTATAAATCCAATCAAAGCAACGGCGTGCCAGGCGCGCAACCGATTGCCAAGCAGCGAAAGAAAGGTTTCACGCAAGTGCGCGGAACGACTGGATAATGTTGAAGCGCCCGCTCTTCTATCGAAATCAAATTGTTCGCTCGAATATGGGTCTTCTCGATGATCCGGATATCCAATCGTTGAAGAGTCTTGATGATAAGAACGCGGATCTTGATTATAGAGAGCCGAGGGGTCCTCATAATCTTGTGTAAAAGCTTGCTGTTCATATTCTTGAGGAAGAGTTGAATAATCAGAATAGCCTTCGTCTTGGTATGAATTCTCTTGCGATCCACGTAGAGAAACATCTTCTGTTTCCGGCTCCCAAGCGCGTCCTTGCCAGATGTCTGCTTCAGGCTGAACATAGGGATGCTCATGTTGTGACGCAGGGGCGTATTCGCTTTGATGACCCTTCAATAAATCTGCATAGGGGTCATAGGATGCGCTCTCTTGCTCCTGCATCAATTGCGCGAGCTCCGTGAGAGGATCGCGCTTAATGGGAGAAGTGTATTCCCGATCGGCTGTCGCATCGCCTCTTAAACGACGCTCAAAATCTCCAAGATCAATAGCTTGGCCCCGAACAGCGGATTCACGCATTGCACACCCCTAACCACGCAACCTGGCGTGAAAGAGCGAAAAGGCGCGTTGCAGTTTAGGAAATACCCTTAAACCAACAACTTAGCGCATTTCGTCGGGGGCGCTCACACCGAGAAGGCTCAAGCCCGACCCCAGGACTGTGGTCAAAGATACCACTAAAGCGACCCGGGCGCAGGTTAACTCTCGCGCGTTTGCATTAACAAAACGTAATTGCGGATAATCTTTTCCTCGGTTCCAGTGTGAATGGAATGCGCTGGAAAGCTCATGAAGATAAAACGCCACACGATGGGGCTCATGCGCTGCAGCGGCCGCTTCTATCATTCTGGGAAATTGAGCAATGATCCGCGCTAGCGCCAATTCGCCCTCGTCTGACAGCAATTCAAGCGGCGCTTGGGCTAAGTTTGCAGACGCGCTATCGAGGTCGGGAAAGGCGGCGCGCGCCTGTCTCAATATCGATTGCGCGCGTGCATAAGCATATTGGACATAAAAAACAGCATTGTCTTTGGATTGTTCAATAACTTTTACAAGATCAAAATCCAACGGCGCATCATTTTTTCGATAAAGCATCATAAAGCGCACGGCATCAACGCCAACTTCATCAACAACTTCTCTTAAAGTAACAAAGTCGCCAGCGCGCTTAGACATTTTTACAGGCTCGCCATCGCGCATCAACTTCACAAGTTGACAAAGTTTTACATCAAGCAAGACTTTATCATCTGATAAGGCTTTTACTGCAGCGCTCATTCTTTTCACATAACCAGAATGATCAGCCCCCCAAACATCCACAAGAGCATCATAGCCACGATCAATTTTATCCTTATGGTAGGCGATATCTGCGGCAAAATATGTCGGAGAACCGTCGGATTTTCTTAAGGCGCGATCAACGTCATCTCCAAAAAGCGTTGATCGAAACAAAGTTTGTTCTCGATCTTCCCAATCGTCTGGGAGTTGCCCTTTAGGAGGCGGCAAACGGCCCTCATACACAAGATTTTTATTTTTTAAATAATTGATCGCTTCATCTATGAGTGAAGAACCATTGATAGCTTTATGCAAAGCACGTTCTGAAAAAAAATAATCATGTTTAATGTTCAATGCGCGAAGATCATCGCGGATCAAATCAAGCATTGCGCCAATAGCGGCGTCCTTGACGATCGGCAGCCATTCTAATTCGGTAAGATTTAAAAGACTTGAACCATGTTGCTGCGCTAATTTTTCCCCGATGCCTTTGAGATAATCGCCAGGGTATAAGCCCTCAGGAATCTCAATATTCTCACCGAGAGCTTCGCGATACCGCAGATAGACTGAGCGCGCCAGAACATCTACCTGCGCCCCTGCATCATTGATATAATATTCTCTTGTTACCTGGCAGCCAGAAAAAGCTAAAAGATTGGCGAGCGCATCACCAAAGACTGCGCCGCGTCCATGCCCAACATGCATCGGTCCAGTGGGATTTGCAGAAACATACTCAATATTGATTTTGCCACCCAAAGTCCTGCCGTGATTGTTTTTAACGCGCCCATATTCATCAGGCTTAGCTAACACCGCGCTCAAAAGTTTATAATATATTGCCGGCTTTAGATGTATGTTTATAAAGCCAGGACCGGCAACTTCTGCTTTCTCGACCTCGTCAAACAGGGCGACAGATTCACAGATCTCTAATGCCAAATGACCAGGGCTTTTAAAGTAACTTTTCGCCTCTTTAGCGAAAACCATCGCCGCATTGCAGGCCAAATCGCCCAAATTAATATCTTTTGGCGGCTCCACAACAAACCGAGCGGTATCTAAACTGGGTAATTTCCCAGCATCATGGAGATCCGTGAGAATAGCGGCGATCCGTTGGTGGAAGATATCAAAGATATTCATATGAACCCGAGCTGGATTAAAGAGGAAAATAAGTATTTGGGGCTTAGCATTTTATCTCTACGAAATCATCTCTTACCCATTTCTATGAGAATTTGCCTATCCAAGCGGTAGAAGACAATTTTTCCTGATTAGTTTTTGGATTAAAATTAATTCTGGCTGGCAAGATTAAAATAACCGATCCGAATCTGGGTTGGCGTCCATAGGATAAAGCCTAATGACTTCACCCAATGCATATCGATCCGTCATGCCTGCGATGTAATCTGCAACAATTATCGCCCGCCCCTCCTCCGTTGAATTTTTAACCAGGCTCTCCCAGTCTGCCGGCAGGAGATGAGGCTCCGCCATAAATTTGGGAAAGAGTTTAGAAATAGCATCTCGAGCGCGTTCCCACACGCCAATGACTTTTTCATGTCTATACATATTCTTGAAAAGAAAATTCTTGATAGATTTTTGCGCGATATTCATTTCATCAGAAAAGGCGACAATCGGCTCTTTTGCGTTTCGCGCCTCAAGAGCGCTCCGAGGATTAATTCGTGTAAGATTTGAACGAGTTGTCATGATAACATTTTCAACAAAAAGCGTAATCACTCTTCTTACTAATTCATGGATAACTCTTTGGCGCTCCAAACCTGGATAGCGATCATCAATGTCTCTAAGGATCTGACTAATAAATGAAGTCGCCGTCGCTAAATCGTGTAAAGTAAAAAGACCAGCCCTTAAACCATCATCAATATCATGGCCAATGTAAGCTATATCGTCAGCAAGCGCGGCAGATTGGGCCTCAAGACTAGCGAATGTATGTAATTCTAAATCAAATTCTTGATTAAACTGGGCAATAAAATGCGCGATTGGTTGGCCGGTCGCGCTCTTTAACAGCGGGCCGTTATGCTTAACTATCCCCTCAAGCGTCTCCCACGTCAGATCTAACCCGTCATAATCTGCGTATCTACGCTCCAATTTAGTAACAATTCTTAATGCCTGCGCATTATGATCAAAACCACCGTATGGACGCATACAGATTTCTAACGCCTCTTCGCCCGCATGGCCAAAGGGCGTGTGGCCTAGGTCATGCGCTAAAGCAACCGCTTCAGCCAAATCTTCGTCTAACCCTAAAGCCCGAGCCAGCGCCCGAGCGATTTGGCCAACTTCTATTGTATGCGTGAGGCGCGTTCGGAAATGATCGCCGTCTAAGGGAACAAAAACCTGTGTTTTATGCGCCAATCGGCGGAAAGCTGTTGAGTGTATTATACGGTCTCGATCTCTCTGAAAGGCCGAGCGCGTGGGTGACAATGAGGCGGGATAAATCCTACCGCGCGATTGACCAGGATCAGATGCATAGGGCGCCAGAGGCAGGCGTGTCGCCAACTCATTATCCTCTCATTGAACGGCCGGCATAAGCAGCCTATGTTCTGCGGCATAAACCTTTAATCTGGGTCAAGGCAACTAACGGGCAGGAAAGATCAAATGTCGAGCGAACAGGCGTCTCATATTATCTTAACTCCAAGCGCCTGTAACAGAATCCGTGCGCTCTTAGCCAAAGAACCAACCGACTCATTCTTTCGGATTGCCGTTGAGGGTGGTGGATGCTCGGGGTTCCAATATCAATTCGCCATTAGCGATCAGCCTGCATCAGGAGATGTACTCATTCAAGAGCCTGGCGTAAGAGTTGCGATTGACGAAACATCCATGGCTTTTCTAACAGGCGCAGAGCTTGATTTTGTCGACGACCTCATGGGTCAATCTTTCCGTGTAAACAACCCTAACGCTAAAAGCTCTTGCGGATGCGGAACAAGTTTCTCTTTATAATGAAAATTTCTTACTGATCGTAATTTTGACTTTCCTCATCTATTTGCCACGGATCAAGAAGAAGACATAAATTGGAAGCGCTATTCCTTGGCCATGCTTACATTGATCTAACAATGCAAACTGATTGCATGCCCAAGGGGGATGAAAAAGTAGTTGCTAAAGATTATGCTGTAAGCTTTGGCGGCAACGCTGTTACCGCTGGTTTTACCTGCGCTAAGCTAGGTCGAGACGTCCACCTGTTAACTTCAGTCGCGCAGGACTGGCTTGGCCGTATGTTTTTAGATATGGCGCAAAACTACGGCATAAAAGTTCATCCGCGCAGCGTTAAACGCTCCTCACTTTCTTTCATCCTACCCAACAATGGACAGCGCGCTATTTTGCGCGCACGGGATGATGACTATTTAGAAGACTTTCCTATTCTTGATGTAAACCGACTTAAATTACTCCACTTAGATGGACACATGCCTGATGCGGCAATTTTTTATGCAAGAAAGGCCTATGAACAAAATGCCCTTGTTTCTCTTGATGGTGGCGCGTTACGACCTGGATTGATAGAACTTTTATCATTTGTTCATGTTGCAATTGTTGCTGAAAGACTGTGCGAACAAATGTCTCTAACGCACCATGAAATGCTTATTTTTCTTAAAAGCAAAGGTGTAAAAATCGGAGGTGTAACAACCGGATCAAAGGGCATGCTTTGGTATGATGAAAGGGGAGATGTTCAACATTTACCGTCATTGAGCGTTCCGAAAGATAAAATTATCGATACTTCGGGCGCGGGAGATGTCTTTCATGGAGCTTACTGTGACTCCTATTTACAGCGTCCCGATGATCCTTGGCGCTCTCATTTCGTTTTTGCCCGCGCAGCTGCTGCGCATAAAATTCAACGTCTCGGCAACGAAGCGGGCCTCCCCTCACAAAAAGATATTTTATACGCCTGCTCTGCCTATCTTGAGGGAGAATAAGGCTAAGCTACTGACGAAAAACAATTTTCCTCTGGAGAAAGGTATATTATCTCTCGAATAGGGCTTGGCAAAAGGCGAGGCGCCTAGTATAGGCCCCTCACGTTCCCCGATAGCTCAGCTGGTAGAGCACGCGACTGTTAATCGCTAGGTCGTAGGTTCGAGTCCTACTCGGGGAGCCACTACATTGCTACAAATATCTGTTTTTAAATGTATTTATTTAATTGGCCGCTCTCACTTTTGGATTAAAAGACAGGCCAAGCCTCATCCCCACAGACGCTCAAATGTAGTGTTTCCACCTTGTTTCGTACTGCAAACTTAAAAGATTTCAGCCCACGAGCGCTTGTTAATCAAGCAGGCGGCGGTCTGGGAAGAGAACGACAATCACCTCTTTATCGAGTATGGTGTGGATCATGGCTTATGAATTAATCGTGCACGCCCCAGACGGCGATATCATAATTGGATCTTATCCAACCCAAGCAGCGGCAGAAAAGCTTGCTGCGATCACCATACCCCATGGCGAGAAATGGTCGGTTGTTGAGATTGATGGCGAGGCGCGCCCTGCTGCTGTCATTGATCTTGCCGCCTATCGCGCCAAACGAAATCATAGGCCGCGCAAAAGCTGACGAACTCCGGCATCTTCTTTGAGTGAAATCACTCATCTAAGAATTTTGTCGCGCAAAAAAACGTCGGCATGAATCTGCGCCAAAAGGCTTAAAGCGTCTCTTAGCTAAGATTATACTGAGTTATTCTTATAAAAACTTACGTAGTGCATAATGTTTAAAATGTATGAAAAAATCATGATGATATGAGATTAAAAAATATAGGATAGGATTTTTAAATATCTGAATTCATCATCTCAACATTACGTATGATAAAGAAAAAAAGAGCCGTCAGCAAAGACTGACGGCTCTAAAAAGCTTATTTTAAGGCTTCCGCTGGGTCTTGAATAATTGCTTTCACACCAGCGAGAGCATCATCATACCCTGTGCCTGTGCATCCATACATTCCACTCGGATCGCTCCAGCAAATCGGATGTCCTGTAGGCCCATTGTCAAAAGGCGGCTTGAGCGTCGTTTTATATTTATTGGCAAATTCATCGAGGCGGTCATCGCACCAAAGCGCTTCCTTACCTGCAGGAATGGCGCTCTCGATTTCCTGTGTGCCTTTATCAACTCTTTTATTGAATGAATGTAATTCACGATGCGGGATTTGGGCAATTTGTCCGTCCCAATAGCTTTTATTCAAATTCGCGCCATCTGACTTGTAGCAGGTTTCAACAACAGCTCGGGAAAGAGAAAGTTCATCGGCGATTGGAAAATACTTCTCTTCCAACGGACGATAATGATGATGATGATGGGAAGATTTATGCGCATAGGCTGGCAAAGTGCCTACAGCGAGAAGCGCCGCGCCTGCGACAATAATGAAAGACTTCATCTAATTTACTCCATAAGCGGATACAATAGTCAACGCGAGCGCCGCCACAATGGGCGAGTAACCCTGATTTTACCTAACCTTTATAACATATGTATTGAATAATTTTCAGCTATGTTTGCGATCAAAGTTAATGAGCCTAATCTGCTTACGATTTCATAAGCGATTATTTAGGGCCGA
>OMIO01000080.1 GCA_900299115.1 Methylocystaceae bacterium
TAAGCGTATAATTGACTAAATTTTATAACTCACAATTCAATTTTTAAAAAATATTCGTTGCAAAAAATTCTATTCCTCTTCTTTATATCAAGGATAAGTCAAAAATATCACTTGATGCCTTTTCATTCTTTTAATGATCATCTGCCTTAAGTAAATATTTTGACTTGATCTGTGTAACGGCAAACTTTAAGCAGTATGCCAGCAACAAAATTAATTCGATTCTAATTAAGAAAAAGCATTAAAATATTTCATAAATCTATCGAGAAATAAGAATGCCCATAAATGACAATATTAATAATGTCGAGGAAGTTGCGATCCGCGCTGAAATTGAACGACTAAGGCTAGAGCACCACGATCTTGAAGCGGCCATAGATGCGCTAACAACAATTGGCTCAATCGATCAACTACAAATTGGCAGGCTAAAAAAACGCAAACTTGTCCTTCGCGATCGCATCTCAATTCTTGAAGACCAGTTGACCCCAGATATAATCGCTTAAACTCTTTAAAACCATAAAATGACTAGTTAATTCTAATTAAACCAGCCACGTTAAATCGACATCAAACAAAGATACTCCCATATAATCGTTGCTCCGGCCAAAGATGTAATTTCTGCGACATCATAGGCGGGCGCAACTTCAACAAGATCCATACCAATAAAATTAATACCTTTGAGCCGACGCAAAATCGCCTGAACTTGCCAGCTCGCCAGCCCGCCGATCTCTGGCGTGCCTGTCCCTGGTGCAAAAGCTGGATCTAGCGCATCAATATCAAATGACAAATATGCCGGTCCCTCCCCGATTTTAGAAAATATGCTTTGAACAATTGTATCTATCGGAGAAGAATGGATTTCTTGCGCTGTAATAATTTTTACACCTTGGTTGATTGTCCAATCATATACTTCAGGCTCAACGGGTGATCGAATGCCAATTTGTATCATTCGTTTTGGATCAACCAAACCCTCCTTAATCGCATGATAAAAAACTGATCCATGACCTAAGGGCTGACCAGATGTTTCTGGCCATGTATCGACATGCGCATCAAAATGCACGAGCCCAACCGACCCACATTTAGATTTTAGCGCGCGCAACAAGGGTAACGTAACGCCATGATCGCCGCCTAATACAATAAGATGATTAATTTCCTTAGCCTGTTTTTCAATCAGACTATAACTTTTCTCTAGATCACCCAGGACGATCTGGAAATTGCCTATATCAGAGATCTCCAAACGGCTTGTCTCTACTCGATGAGAGGGATGGCTTCCATCTATGAGCATCCGACTAGCATAACGTATAGCTTGCGGTCCGTCGCGCGACCCACTTCGATTAGTTGTTCCAATATCAAGAGGAATGCCTGCAATACAATAAGCAGCCGCAACGTTAAAACGTTTTGTTCCAAGAAATGTTGGCGCAACAGCAAAAGATGGAGTTCTTGTCATTAAAGACTTATACTCTTTGTTCTTTGTTTAATGCTTTACTGATATCGGCTCTTCATTTACGCGACCAAATTTCCAGTTTGCGCCAACTCTCATTAAACTATTTGATATTGCGCCAGTTGTAAAATTACCAATTAATACGCTTTGATCCGTTAAGACTGCGCCAGTCGAGGCGCCATTGATGCCTGACATCCTCAAATAGAGATACTCAGCTTTAAATGACAAATCTGCAGTGATAGAATATTCACTTCCTGCGCCAACCACCCACCCTGCTTTAGTTTGAGTTAGACGATTACTCAGCAAGCCATTTGTTAATTGATAGCCATCCGAACTAACTTGTCCGTAAGATACGCCGGCTGTCAAATATCCAAAGAGATCGCCTCTTGTCACGCCGCCGCGTAATCGTGTGGTGCCATACCAATCAAGCGATGAGTGACGATTGACATAAATCGCACTAGTGGGCCGTTCCAATGTTAGAGATTCATGCTGGCCCGTAATGCCGGTCCATTGCGCATCCGTTTCTGCGCCCAAAATAAAATTGTTAGCTATTTGATAATTATACCCGATCTGACCGCCCCCTAAAAATCCTCCCGTACGGTTTGCATAATTCACATTCGCTGCAGTCGCGGTCGAACGTGATGTTGATTGCTGATATAAGGCTGCATATTCATTTATGACATCGCCCCCGTACCCGCCATTAACGCCAGCATAAAATCCAGCCCAATCTGTTGTCGGAGCTGACGATAAAAATCCTGCGACGTCACCTTTAAGCAAAGGATCAATATCTTCAAAATCTACCGTGCGATCTAATCCTGTTAGACGATAATTTAGACCCGCACGAACCAGATGCGCGCCAAACCCATATACGCCAAATGTTCCATTTACTGGCGTTAAAGGGGCCAATACCGCCCCAGAGGCAGGACCGCTAACGCCCGACATGGATAAATACAAATACTCTGAGCGCGCAGATAGATTTTTGGTGATAGCGATATCAACGCCTCCGCCCATGACCCATCCGAGCTTTGTCTGAGTAAGCGCTCCGATAACAAGGGAATTAGATCCCAGAAACGGAGTTCCTGCGCCTTGAAGCTGACCATAGAGCAATCCGCCAGTAACGTAAGGCGATAATCTTCCTAGCGAGTAACCCACGCGGCCACGAGCCGTGCCAAACCAATTTAGTCCAATTCGCGAGTCAACATTTGAATTTAAGCCTGAACTATTTGATAGGCTGGTCGATTGATAGGAAGCTTTTATCCCACTCCATTGAAAATCTGCTTCACCACCAACAATAAACCGATTAGCAAATTGATGATTATATCCAATTTGTCCACCTGCAACAAAACCGCTTGCACGATTTTCAGTCTGAGCAAAAACTCCTACGCCTTGCGACAAGGATGGGAGAAACTCGCTTCCATCGACAACGCCGCCGCCAAATCCACGATTAAAGCCAAAATAAAATCCAGCCCAGCGCGGTAAGGAAGCCGCTATCTCTGGAGCTGCTTTCTGAGAGGCAAGATCAGCAGCTAATGATGGCTGCGTAACAGCGGCCATAAAAACTGCTAAAATTAACTTCTTCAATATTCCGCTCCCAGTTGGCTAGTTGAGCTAAAATTACTAGCAAAATTAAGCGATCAATAGAACCGAGGGGGCGCAAAACAGTCGAGTAGTTGTATTTTGGTCACACTTATGTCTAAGCCTATCAATAATTTTAAAAAACCCATAAAAAACAAAAATCTTCTTAAAATGACTCAATTATTTGTTCAGCTGTGAATGTGGCAAAAAATTCAACTTACGTAATAATATGGGCATCGTTAGCCCTTGCGCGATGATAGAAAAAGCCACAACGGCAAATGTGGATGTCAGAATCATATCACGCATTGGCAAATCAGAAGGGAGAGATAAGGCAAGCGCGATTGCCAAGGCCCCGCGCAATCCTCCCCACCATAAAATATGTTGCTCACTTAAAGTAATCCTACGTCTTGATCTTAAAAATAAGGCGCTGAGCGGATAAACGGCCATCGCTCGCGCACAAAGAACAATTAATATAATTTCCGCCAACAGCGGCAGGCTATAATCTGTAAAGGGCGTCGACGCCACATCAACGCCAATTAGTAGAAAAACAATAGAGTTTGCAATAAACGCTGCAAATTCCCAAAAACCATGAATAAATTCCTGGCCTTTTTTTGAGAGAAAGTTACTACGCTTATCTTTTCCAAATCCAAAATTGCCTATCACCAATCCGGCGGAAACGGTTGCAAGGACGCCAGAAACTTCAAAACGCTCAGCAAGTAAAAAGGCTCCATAGGCGGCAATTGTTGTTAGCGCCGCCTCTATTACGTGTTCATCTGTGCGAAAAGAGAGGAATATCGCAAATACCCCAACAAAAACGCCAAGAATAACGCCTCCAAACATTATTCGCGTCATCATAAGAATTAGCTCAGCGTAATTTTCATGCGCGCCATCACCCTGCGCCCATGCCAAAGCCGCAACGAAAAGCACAGCGGCAACGCCATCGTTTAACAAGCTTTCACTCTCAACGAGCAATCTTAATCTACCATGAATCTTATTATCTTTGAACATTGCAATAATCGCCACAGGATCTGTTGCAGCAATTAAAGAAGCAAACACCAAAGCTGATGAGACTGGCCATTCCAGAAAATTGATTGTCGCCAGAGCCACAACGCCAGCAGACACAATTGTCCCAACGCCAGCGAGCGCAAAAAGCGGTCCAGCATCAATGATCAACTCATGAAATGATAAACTCAACGCCGCTTCAAAAAGTAGTGGGGGCAAAATCATATCAAATAAAAGATCATGCGTAAGATGCGTGCCAAAATCTGGCTTCGAAAACGCTAGACCAATGCCAGAAAAGACAAGTCCGATCGTAAAGGGAAGCCGCAGCTTACGGGCGCAGATTGCAACGATCATGGCCAGGCCTAATATCGCGATAAAACGGCCTAAGTTGTCATCCATGGAACAATAAATCCCTTCAACGCCAAAGTCGTATAAACGCCATCACTCTCATTAGGGGTGCGCAACAGCAGAGTTGGCCTTAATCTTAGCCCATCGCGGGTCAGACACGCCAGACGAAGCCTTTTTGCTCGGGAATCTTATACCTTGCTTAGTTGCAAAGCTTCGTCTATGCCGCATGGCTTCCTGAGTTCCTTTAGGCGGGAAGTAGAGTGAATAAAAGCAAAAAACCCGTTGCGATTATCATGGGCTCCCAGTCAGATTGGGCGACCATGCGTCACGCCAAAGAAACCCTTGAAACGCTTAATATCGGCTTTGAAGCCTTCATCGTTTCTGCGCACCGCACCCCGGAGCGTCTCATTGATTTTGCAAAAAACGCAGAGTCCAATGGCTTTGAAGTCGTAATCGCTGGAGCTGGCGGGGCCGCGCATCTTCCCGGAATGACCGCCTCAATGACCGCCCTCCCAGTCTTGGGCGTGCCAATTGAGTCCGCAGCGCTCAAAGGCATGGACTCGCTTCTATCCATCGTACAAATGCCTGCAGGCATACCTGTTGGCACTCTCGCGATCGGCAAGGCGGGTGCGATCAACGCCGCCCTCATGGCCGCAGCCATCCTTGCGCGTTCTGACGTTAACTTAGCGGGCAGATTGTTGGACTATCGCTCAAAACAAACAGAAGGCGTCGCCTTCGCCCCCCATGACGAGACATGACGAAAATCACGCCGGGCGCAACAATTGGCATTTTAGGCGGCGGGCAACTTGCGCGCATGCTTGCTCTTTCCTGCGCCCAGCTGGGATTAAAAACACATATCTTCTCGCCTGTCGCTGACGACCCTGCTTTTGACGTCTCTGCAAAAAAAACACAGGCAGACTTTCTCGATGAGTCTGCGCTTAATGATTTCGCCCGTTCAGTAGATATTATAACTTATGAATTCGAAAATGTTCCTGCACGCACTGCTCAGGTTCTTGAATCTCTGCGTCCCGTAAGACCAAATCCTAAAGTTTTAGCGCTTACGCAAGACCGCTTAATTGAAAAACAATTTATTCGACGTCTTGAGGCCCAAACAGCAGAATTTTCAAACATAACGGATATTCATAGCCTCAAACAGGCATTAAATCTCATAGGATACCCCTCCATTCTGAAAACAAGACGCTTGGGCTATGATGGTAAAGGGCAAGCAAAAGTAACGGATCAAACTGATCTTGAGCAAGTCTATGCATCTTTTAATGGCGCAGACTGTATTCTTGAAGGGTTTGTTAATTTCAGCAAAGAAATTTCTGTTGTCGCAGCGCGTAGTCTCGATGGTATGTTTTCCGCTTATGATATTTGTGAAAACGTTCATGAGAACCATATTCTCAGCACAACCCTCGTTCCAGCAGCGATAAAGGAATCCACCGCACAAGCGGCAATTCATATTGCGCAGAAAATCGCCGAGGCGGCAGACTATGTTGGCATCTTTGCTGTGGAGATGTTTGTAGTTGGCGCTCACGAATCCCTAATCATTAATGAGATTGCGCCGCGCGTACATAATTCTGGGCATTGGACCTTAGGCGGAGCTGTTACGTCCCAATTCGAGCAGCATATTCGCGCCATTGCTGGCTGGCCGCTTGGTTCAACGCAACGCCTTGGCGTAAAGGTGTCGATGCAAAACTTAATTGGCCACGACTGTGAGCAGTGGAATAAGCTTCTGAGCAGTGAGGGTAGCCTTCATCTCTATGGAAAAAAGGAAAGCCGTCCGGGACGTAAAATGGGCCATTTCACCAAAATTCACCTATGAGCAACCGGCCCTAAGACGCAAGCACGCGCCACTAATTAAAAACCATTTAAAAACAGTTATTTACGAAAATTTTTCCAAATTAGATCAAAAATCCCACTTAAGCTCTTGAAGCATTGTTGCGAAAATCTCGAGAAATCGATAAAAAAATGCATCCAAATGGGGATGGAGTTCCCCGAAAGCGCCAATGAGGCTGATGACTCCTACGACGCATTTATGCGGACGGAGGAGTTTTTTGACAAATTACCGCGCAATTCATTGGCGATCAGCTGCCAGCAGCCCACAGCTCGATAAGAATATTAAGCACTGGATTAAGCCTTGGATCAGTCCTCCAGAGGCTGAAGAATCATACTCGCCTTCATTCCTTCCGCCTATGCGCCAATTTAGAGTGGACAAAGGCGTCCTTTTCCACTGGAAAACTGGATTTATTTGGATTTTGTCTAAATTTTTTGGGCGACTCATATATAAAAAAACCAACGTTATTTGGGATTTAACGCTTATTAAAAGCGTAGAAAAGTCTCTCAAACTTCTCGTCATGAGAGGCTTTTTAACAACGGCGTCTCGATGTTGGCACATTCCAGATTGGCAAAACAATACGCTTCAAAATTATTTACAAAGGTCTAGAAGGCGCGCCAACTTGACCCAAAAAGTCTTGACAGCTTTCAGTTCTCCCGCATCTAAAGTGAAGACAGAGACGATCTTAGCCTATTGTCCATTTTCTAGCTTTAATTATTTTATCCGCGCATTTTTCTTTACTGTTATAATTTCATCGCTTGTTTCAGGCTGCGGACCAACTAACCAGAGTGAGCGCGCGCATTTTATTGAACCACCAAAAATGCAGCAAACGCTTGCAGCCTCAGGGTTAAAAATAAACCATGAGGAAGCGTCATGGCCAAAGGAAGAGTGGTGGCATAATTATAAAAATTCTGAACTAAACCACCTAATTGCCAAAGCTCTTGAAGATAATCAAAATCTAAAAAAAGCTTTCGATACATTACAAGAAGCTGATGCAAGCGTTCGAGTAGCGGGCGCTAAACTTTTACCATCCCTTCAGTCCGATTATTGGGGAAGACAGTCTCGAAATCCAATCAGGGGCGTTGTCGCCTCTTACAACCCCACACAAGGCGGTCTGGAAAAAACCGCTTTTTTCCTGACCCCCTTTGTTATGACGTGGGAGCTTGATTTTTGGGGAAAGAATCGCGCCGCGCTTGAAGCAGCAATCGGCGCGGCGACAGCCCAAGCAGCAGAGTTTGAGCAAACCCGCCTCCTGCTGACAACAAGCGTAGCGCGAGCCTATGTCCGAGGATTTGCCTATTCTAAACAACTGGAAATCACCAATGAGCTCGTTTCGGTAAGAAAAGAGCTCCTCAGTCTTGCTGAGACCCGTTATCAAACAGGACTTGATACCGCCGATGGCATTCAGATTGCCCGTAGCGACTTTGAAAGCGCGATCAGGCGCGAAGCGACGGTTCGCGCTGCATTAACGATCCAACAAGATGCTCTCGCACGGATGATCGGAGAAGGGCCAGATACAACTAGGGGAGTATTTATTAAGCAAAAAGGCTTGGTTTTATCTGTTCCAAAGATACCAAAACATCTCCCTATCGAATTACTAGCCCATCGACCAGACCTTGCCGCCGCACTTAGCAGAACAGAAGCTGCCGCTGAACGCATACATCTTGCAAAAACGCTCTTCTTGCCATCGATAGATCTCTCTATTGCGTCTGGCATTGAAGCATCCGTCACAACAAGCAGCATGAGCTTACTTTCAAGCCGACTCTTCACGCCAGGAGCGAATGGCTTTTCAGTTGTTCCCGGCTTCCATCTGCCAATTTTTCAAGCCGGCCGCTTGACTGGGGCCTTAGAAATTCAACGCGCTGAATATGATCAAGCCGTCAATAGTTATAATGAAACCCTACTCCAATCAGCACAACAGGTTGCGGATTCATTGGCGAATCTTAAACGCGCAAGCACAGAATACCAAGCACAGAGCAACCTTGTTCAAGCCGCCAATAATCAACTAGAACTTGCACAAACAAGATTAAGGGATGGACTAAAAGATCGCCGTGAAATTCTACAAGAACAAATCGATCTTCTGGAAAGTAAATTTATCCAAAAAACGCTCGATGGCGACAGAATGGTCGCGAGTGTCGATCTTTATCAAGCTTTGGGTGGAGGATATTCAGATGGTCCCAACCCATTAAAACCACGGCCGGCGCCTGAGAGTGATCCATTAACTCCGGTTGTCGATAAAATTCAGTCAATTACTGGGGGATAACACATGTCGTTTCGACTGCTTTCATCTAACGTGACATAAAAACTTATTATCAATGATTATAAGCCGTAAAACAATTCGGATGCGTCGCGAACTGCTATTGAAGATTGTCTTCACTGGCGTTGGCGCAGCTTTCGTCATTGTTTTTTTTAAGTGGCTTTTGTTTGATCGAAATTGGATCATTACGGATAATGCATTCGTTACAGGCAATATACTTCCAGTAAATGCCGATGCGACTGGCATGGTCGCGCGTGTCTATTTTGATGAGACACAGATGGTCAAGAAAGGCGATGTGATTGTAAGCCTAGATGGCCAACGCGCTAAAGCCTCTCTTGCTCAGGCTGAAGCAGATCTTGCACGGGCAGTCAGAGGGGTTGGCGCTCTATTTTCATACCGTCGTCAGATCTGTGAAAAACTTATCTCACGAAAGGCCATTAAAGATCGCTCGCTTCATGATTTTGCACGCTATAAAAAAGCTGCTACCGCTGGCGCAACTTCAGATCAAATATTACAAAACACCCAAGATCAACTCGTTGCTCAAGAAGCAAATATCCAAGAGGTTCGCTCTGAGCTTCAAGCTGTTGATGCAAGAATTATGGGCGTAACGCGGACAAATCACCCAGATATCGAAGCTGCAAAAGCAAAATATAGCGATGCTTATGTTGAGTTTTTACGCCAAAATATACGCGCGCCAGCAACAGGTTTCGTCGCTAAAAGGCGTATTCAGGTTGGGCAACGGGTAAGACCTGGCGATCATCTCCTCAATATCGTGCCGCTTGATCATCTTTGGGTTGAAGCCAATTTGTGGGAAAATCGAATGAAATACGTTCGCCCTGGTCAAGAAGCGATCGTAAAAGTTGATCTCTATGGCTCCAGCCATAAGTATCACGGCGTTGTTGAAGGTCTCGTTCCGGGTTCTGGAAGCGTATTTGCAACCCTGCCCCCAGACAATGCGACAGGAAACTTCATAAGGATCGTTCAGCGCGTGCCTGTCAGAATTGCCCTAAATAAAGATGAAATTGAAAAAGAACCTTTACGACCCGGGCTCTCTACTGTGACATCCATCTATGTTGGTAGTCCTCATGCCTCTCCCAACGCATCAATAGTCAAAACAACCAGCAATGAATATCAAACAGAGGTTTATGATAAAGATCTTACTGAAGCTCAAATCCAAGGAAATAATATTATTAAGCAGAACCTTGTCGAGACATCTGCAAATGAGGATCTAAAATGTACTGCAGAGGATTAAGCCGCCAGTCCTTCATGGACCAAAATCAATTGCAGTTTGCAACCATAATAGGGGTTATATTTTTTATATTCGCACTCATTTTTGATCCTATCGCCGCCAAGGCCCAAAATACTGGCGATATCATGAATTATGTACCAAACCCAACGATTAATCCCTATGCTGGCGGGACGATCTATCAACAAAACGGCATAAATAATCCATATGAATCCTACGGCAGCTCAAACACCTCGGATTCATTTAACAACCCCAGCACAACAGAAGTGCCAAAGTTATTTGATGAATATGGAAATTATAGAGGACCTTAGAGTTTGCGAGAAGACAATTTTTTTCTTCTTCTTAAGCAAACTCCATTATGACAGCGTCAACAGCTAAACTATCCCCAGCCTTCGCCAAAATTTTCTTGATCTTTACATCTCTTTCAGCGCGAAGAACATTTTCCATTTTCATGGCTTCAACCATACATAAAGCTTCACCTGCTTTAACATCTTGGCCTTCCACGACATCAACTGTCTTCACAAGACCTGGCATTGGACAGAGCAAGTTCTTGGATATACCAGCGTCTTTTTTCTTAGGCATTAAAGCGGCAAGTTCAGCTTCTCGCTGCGTATAGACACGCGCTTCCACACAAACGCCCTGATGTGACAGCTCGTAGCCATTTAGGATGGCGCGCGTTTGCACATAAACAGTATGACCATCGACATCTGCTTTTAGTACAGATTCGCCTGGTCGCCATTGAGATGAAACACGATGCGCACGCTGGTCTCCCTCAGAAAACCGCACAATTAGCGCCTCGCCCTGTTCATCTATCGACGCATCAAAACGTTGATCGCCAAGCACACAAACGCGTTCACGAGAAAACTCAACCGGCCGGCCATTTCTGAGTTGGCCAGTGATCTGTCTTTTACGTTCGTTGCCGATATGATCCATGAGTGTGGCGACAGCCGCAAGCGTACGGGCAAGCTCGCCTTTTGGTTCTGGAGCTGAAAAACCTTCAGGATATTCCTCAGCAATGAAGCCTGTAGAGAGCTCGCCGGAGCGCCAACGAGGGCTTTGCATCAAAGAGGAGAGGAACGGGATGTTATGTCTTATGCCCGCTATGACAAATCGATCTAAAGCATCCGCCTGAGCCTGAATCGCCGCACCGCGCTCTGGCGCATGGGTGACAAGCTTCGCAATCATCGGATCATAATGGATCGATATTTCTCGACCCTCTGTTACGCCTGTATCGTTGCGGACTGTAACGCCTGCTTCTTTTTTCTCACTAGGCGGCTCATATTTTACTAATCGGCCAATTGATGGCAGAAAATTACGCGTTGGATCTTCAGCGTAAATGCGACTTTCAACCGCCCATCCTTTAATTTTTACGTTTTCTTGCTTGAGTTGCAGCGGCTCTCCCGCCGCGACTCTGATCATTTGCTCAACGAGATCGATTCCTGTGATAAGCTCAGTTACAGGATGCTCAACCTGTAGCCGAGTGTTCATTTCCAGGAAGTAGAAACTCTTATCCTGACCCGCAACAAACTCAACTGTGCCAGCAGAGTCATAATCAACGGCCTTCGCAAGCGCTACGGCTTGCGCGCCCATTTCTGCTCTGGTCTTTTCATCAAGAAGAGGCGACGGCGCCTCCTCAATAACTTTTTGATTGCGTCTTTGGATAGAGCACTCACGTTCATTCAGATGAATGACGTTTCCGTGTTTATCGCCTAAAACTTGAATTTCAATATGACGCGGATTGACAATAAATTTTTCGACAAAGACGCGATCATCGCCAAAGGAAGACGCAGCTTCCGAACGCGCGCGCGTAAACCCTTCAACCACTTCACCATCGTTGAAAGCAATCCGCATGCCCTTGCCGCCACCGCCCGCAGAGGCTTTTAGCATTATTGGGTAGCCGATATCTTTTGCAATTTTTACCGCCTCTTGCGGGGACTCAATGACGCCCAGATAGCCCGGAACAACATTAACGTTTGCCGCTGAAGCGAACTTCTTTGACTCGATCTTATCGCCCATCGCCTCAATTGCGCGAATATTTGGGCCAATAAATACAATTCCAGCGTCTGCGAGCGCTTTTGCAAAAGCAGCGCGCTCAGACAGAAAGCCATAACCAGGATGAACGGCCTCTGCTCCAGATTTTTTACACGCATCAATGATTTTATCGATCAATAAGTATGACTGAGCAGCGGGTGGCGGTCCGAGGTGAATAGCTTCATCCGCCATTTCAACATGGAGCGCGTCAGCGTCAGCGTCAGAATAAACTGCTACGGTGGCAATGCCCATGCGTTTAGCAGTTTTAATGATACGACAAGCGATTTCACCGCGGTTCGCAATCAAAATTTTTCGAAACATATTCGCCTCAGCTGTCTTAATTTTATTCCAAGCTTACTTAACGACCACCAACCAATAAAATTCTTGGTTTAATCAAATCAGCTTTTAACTTCAGCTTCATCATCTGGACGTTTTTCCTGAACGCTATCAATAATTCCAAAATTTTTAGCTTCTTCCGCAGTCATAAAATGATCGCGATCGAGCGTCCGTTCGATGGTGTCATAATCTTTGCCGGTATGATGCACATAGATATCATTCAGACGTTTTTTAATCTTTAGAATATCTTCTGCATGTCGTTGGATATCAGAAGCCTGGCCCTGAAAACCACCAGAAGGCTGGTGAAGCATGACGCGCGCGTTTGGCAAAGCAAATCGCATCCCGGCTGCTCCTGCTGCAAGTAATAGTGAACCCATAGATGCGGCCTGACCAACGCAGAGCGTGGACACCTTTGGTTTTATGAATTGCATTGTGTCGTAAATAGCCAATCCAGATGTGACGACGCCGCCAGGAGAGTTTATGTAGAGGGAAATTTCTTTTTTAGGATTTTCGGATTCAAGAAAGAGTAATTGGGCTATAATAACCGAAGCCATATGATCCTCGATCGGACCAGTTACAAAAATAATCCGTTCGCGCAAAAGCCGCGAATAAATATCAAATCCACGCTCCCCTCGAGAAGTATTCTCAATAACTTGCGGAATAAGATACTGGCTGTAAATCTCAATCGGATCGCGCATCGCGTTATCTTCCCCGCATGTTAAAAGCAGCGGCGGAACGTCGAGCGTCCGCCGCCGAATCCGTTATGGATTTGTCATATGCCCAAGATCAATCCGATGCAATCTGACGCTATGCGTCGTCGTCATCGGCGAAAAGCTCCTCGCGAGAAACTGTTTTATCGTTAATTTTAATGAGCTTTGAAATATGATCGACGACGCGCTCCTCATAAATTGGCGCACGCAACTGAGCCATGGCCTGCTCATTATTTCGATAATAGTCCCAAACCTGCTTTTCCTGGCCTGGAAACATCCTTGCGCGCTCAACCAAAGCGTCTGTCAGATCTTTGTCTTCAACTGTAACATTTGCGCTTTGACCAATTTCGGCCAACACAAGTCCTAAACGAACGCGACGTTCAGCAATCTTTCGATATTCCGCGCGGGTTTCTTCTTCTGTTTTGCCTTCTTCGGCTACAGTTCGATTTGCGCGTCGACTTTCTTGTTCATGCTGCGCCCAAATGTTTGAAAACTCTTGTTCGACGAGCGTCTCTGGCAAGTCAAAAGCATATCGAGTGTCTAGAACATCGAGTAAAGCACGCTTCATTTTATCCCGTGAGGCTTTTTCAAAATCCGCCTCTAGGTTTCCGCGCACTGCTGTCTTCATGGCGTCAAAGGATTCAAAACCATATTTCTTGGCAAGCTCTTCACCGATTTCTAAAGTTTTTGGGGACGAGATCGCTTTAACGATGACATCAAATTCTGCGTCTTTGCCGGCAAGGTTTTGAGCGGAGTAATCTTTTGGGAACTGAACTTTTACAAGCCGCTCCTCTCCAGAACCAGCGCCCTCGAGCTGCTCTTCAAATCCTGGAATAAATGATCCAGAACCAAGGACGATGTCGACATCGCCACCGCTTCCACCTTCAAAAGGCGCGCCATCAAGCTTGCCTGTAAAATCAATCGTAAGCTTATCGCCCTTTGCAGCCTTAGCGCCCTCAGTTTTGGTCTCATATTCTTGAGAACGCTCAGCAAGAGATTGCAGCGCTTTTTCAACGTCCGGGTCTTCGACTCCAGCAACAGGACGTTCAATGACAATGCGGTCAAAAGAACCAACTTCAAACTTAGGCAATGTTTCAAATGTAACGGTAAAAGCTAAATCGCCTTCCGCAGCCAAAGCACGTTCTACTTCTTCCTGCCCGCCGGGAAAATCTAATTTTGGTTCAACAGCAATTTTAAGTTGATGATCGGCGACGATTTTACGATTAGCTTCGTTGACGGCCTCCTGCAGAACATCTCCCATGATGCTCTTGCCATAGAGCTTTTTTAGATGTCCGATTGGAGCCTTGCCCGGACGAAATCCTTTGATCTGAGCTTTTGATTGAACTTCAGATAATTGAGCCGCTAACTTTGCGGCCAGATCGCCAGCAGGCAACACCACACGAAATTCCTGTTTCAAACCCTGCGAAGAGGTTTGCGTTACTTGCATTTCTATCGCCTTCCACAATTCAAAGGTCGCCGGCGGTGGCGACTTTTCCTAAAATTTTCCGCGGTAATGCGGTATTGGTGCGGGCGGAGGGAGTCGAACCCCCACGACTTTCGTCACCGGAACCTAAATCCGGCGCGTCTACCAGTTCCGCCACGCCCGCGGGCGAGGGATCTCCACGAAACCCCCCTCGAAACCTTAGACCCGCTAGCGCGGGCGACGCTCTATAGCATGGCCTTTGCGCTCTGCCCTCAAAAAATTGCACTCTTTGTAAGAAGATGTTCACATCAAATGAAAACAGATAGTGGAGACCTTGTCCGCTGCAAAACTAATGCGTGAAAACCCTAGCTATCCACCTCGAGGCTGCGCCCAATTTCAGGAGCCTATAATCATGAGTCTAAGCCTCTCCCGGCGTCAACTTTTTGGCGCGGCAATCGCTAGTATTTTGCCAAGCTCTTTGAACAGTGAGGAAATTGAGAAGCGGCCAAAAATCCTTAAGGCCTCGGCTGACGCCTTTCAATTCAAAGGATCAATGAAAACAGATGCTTTTAGCTTTAATAGTTTATTCCCTGGTCCCCTTTTACGGTTTAGCCAAGGAGATCAGATGGATGTTAAACTAGTGAATGGCTTGAAGCTGCCGCTAACACTCCATTGGCACGGAATGCGAGGCGACAACGCCATGGACGGGGTAGCGCCACTCACTCAAAATGCCGTATTGGCGGATCAAGATTTTTCCTATCGTCGAACATTAGTAGAACCAGGCCTGTTTTGCTACAGACCCAGCGTCTACGGCTATACGCCCGAACTGATGGGGCGTGGTCTCAAGGGCCTAGTAATTGTCGATGAACCAGATCCTTTACCCTGCGATCTTGATCTTGCGATCGTGCTTGATAGTCTTATAATTGATTTAAATCATAAAATTTCAGACGATTTTGGTTATCAGACAAGCATAAATTCAAGTGGGCCGCCGGAGGCGATTCTAACCGTTAACGGAAAGATCGCACCACTCATTAAAAGCGCCCCGCCGGGTGGGCGCGTGAGGTTACGCCTGGCAAATTTGTCGAATGCGCAAATTATGATTGTGCGTTTTACAGGAATGAAGCCATTCGTTATCGCGATTGATAGCCAGCCCTGCACAGCCTTTGAACCAGTGCGAGGCAGTATTCCGATGGCTCCAGGAGCGCGCTTCGAACTCATGTTCGATATGCCAGTAGACCCGACGTCAAAAGCCACGGTCGCACTCTTTGGCCCTGAAAGGGGCGATCAAGACATCATCGTCCTCAACTGCCAGGGTTCGCCGATTTCGCAGAACAAGCCCATCGCTAGCTTGCCTTTGAACAAAACCCTCCCTGCGGAAATCAAGCTTGATAATAGTAAAAAAGTGGACCTGACGCTTGCCATGAATAAAGATCACGGCAAGCGAGCTTGGACAATTAATGGGAAACAGACAGAGGGCTATTCTGGAGCGCCGCTGTTTAAGGTAAAAGCCGGCGCGCCGGTAATATTGGGCTTCATTAATCAAGCCCCCCTGCCAGTCGCCATGCATGTGCACGGCCATGCTGTTCGTCTCCTGCATGACAAGGACGACGGCTGGGAGCCGTATTGGCGCAATGGCGTTATCGTGCCGCCTATGAAAACAAAACATGTCGCCTTTATCGCAAACGCACCAGGTAAATGGGCCCTTCATGATGATATTTTAGAAAATGAGGCTTCTGGCCTAGCAACCTGGTTTCTCGTTGAATGATCGCTGCTCTGTGGCTGAAGGTCGCGGGACAGATAATCTACCTTCAGCTATGCTTATTTGACGCGCCCCCCTGTCGAGGGAAAAAAATTGGCTTATTTATCTAATGTTATAACCATCGCTGCCAAAACAGCCCTAAAAGGCCAGACATACGCTTCGTAATTTATAATACGGCTTATTACTCACAAAGGGAGAACCAGAATGAAAATCCGCTTTCTCGTCGCCATGACAGTTGCGACAGTCGGATGGGTAGCTCAAGCCCATGCGCATGGCGACGTGGGCAGCAATCAAGGGCAATGCTTAATGAAGATTGGCCCGGACACCATGACTTTCACAGGGTATCAGCCGCTTAAGTCCCGTGAACAATTTTGTGACGATATTCCAGACGCTGGTCCAACAATCATCACTTTAGACGCTCAGCAGGATGAACTGCGGGATATGAATCTGGAAATGCGGGTTGTAAAGGATGTTGGCCAGAAAGACCCAAGCGAGAATGTCGAAGCAAATACCGAATATTATTCAGCGCCAAAAAAATACAGAACCGGCACTCTTACTTTTGAGCATAATTTTCCAGTTCAAGGAAAGTTTATTGGCGTTGTTACAGCAAAAAGCGATGATGGAAGCAAAGAATATAAAGCTGTGTTTCCATTCGCCGTTGGTCTCACTCAGACGAAGGACATAACGATTGCTGTATTTTTTGCCGGTCTCGCCTTAGTTGGCTTCGGCTTGTGGTATAAGAAGCAATTCATCGATAAAAAGACAGCAGCTTAAGCCTAAGAGCTTCTTCAAGGCATTGCCTCTATACGACCGTCGCGTAATGTTACGCGGCGGTCCATTTTTTCTGCAAGCTCCATATTATGAGTTGCAATCAAAGCCGATAATCCAGTACTGCGAGCTAAAGTCATCAGAGTGGCAAAAACATGATCTGCTGTACGGGGATCAAGATTACCAGTCGGTTCATCTGCCAGTAAAAGATCAGGAGCGTTAGCGACAGCACGCGCTATAGCTACGCGTTGCTGTTCCCCACCTGAAAGTTCAAACGGTCGGTGTGTAGCGCGTTCACCAAGGTTTAAATAGTCTAACAACTGCCTTGCTCGCTTTTGCGCCTCCTCACGGCCTAGGCCATTGATCATCTGAGGAAGCGCAACATTTTCAAGCGCGCTAAATTCTGGCAAGAGATGATGAAATTGGTAAACGAAACCAATCGACGCACGCCTCAGTCGCGTGCGCTCTGCATCATTCATTGAAGTCGTTGGCGCTGAACGAACCAGCGTTTCGCCAGCGTCGGGACGCTCTAGTAAGCCAGCAATATGAAGCAAAGTTGACTTGCCAGTGCCTGATGGCGCAAGCAAAGCAACTGTTTCACCTGAGAAAATTTTTAAATTAACATCAACAAGAATATCCAAGCGCGCCTCACCCTCACGATAATGGCGCGCGATTTTTCTGAGCTCGAGAACAGCTTCACGCATTAATTTACTCATGCCTCAATGCGTCGATAGGATCGAGAGAGGCTGCTTTCCAAGCTGGATAGATTGACGCCAGGACAGCAATGACAAGCGTCATGCCAACAATCAATGACACTTCTCTCGCATCAACGATAGCCGGCAATCTTGAAAGAAAATAAAACTCTGCAGGAAATAGATTAGCATTTAATGCGCTATTCAAGGCGACTCGAATAGCGTCAAGATTTTTTGCAAGCAATAATCCAAGGCCAAACCCAGCCAAGGTGCCCACGACGCCAATTGACGCGCCAATAATCATGAAAATACGCAAAACAGCGCCGCGCGTCGCTCCAATTGTTCTCAAAATAGCAATATCTTGCGTTTTATCTTTCACTAACATTGTCAGTCCTGAAATAATATTAAACGCCGCCACAATCACAATTAAAGAAAGGATAATAAAGAGAATATTTTTTTCTACCTGCAAGGTTTCAAAAAATGTTTTATTTCTTTGCCTCCAATCCGTTACAATAATTGGGCGCGTAACAGCTTTATCCAATTCGATACGAAACGCATCCATTTGATCCGGATCATCAACGAATGCTTCAACTACTGTAGCTTCATTCTCTCGATTGAAAAACATTTGCGCTTCTAGGAGCGGCATATAAACAAATACATTGTCAAACTCAGACATGCCAATCGAGAAGATCGCCACAACATTATAGGCTTTGATGCGCGGAGCGACGCCAAAGGGCGTCTGAGCGCCCTTGGCAATTAACAGGCTCACCTTGTCCCCAACGCTAACACCCAGCGTTTCAGCCAGACGCTGACCAATTGCGACACCTTCGGCTTTGTCAAATCCCTCTAATCCACCACTTTTGATATTTCCTGAAATTCCTGGGAGGCGCAAAAGGTCTTTCTCTCTCACGCCACGGGCGAGCACGCCGGATTGACCAAATTGAGTTGAAATACCTGCAGCGCCTTCAACCATTGGAATAGCAAGTTTTACACCTGGAACTGTTGCTGTTTTCTGCGCAACATCATCCCAGTCTGTGAAGGATGTCTCGACAGCTTGCAAAAAAGCATGCCCATTAATCCCCATAATCTTATCCATTAACTCACGGTGAAATCCATTCATCACCGAGGTAACAACGATTAAGGTAGCAACTCCAAGCATGATTCCTAAAAAAGAAAAACCTGCAATCACCGAAACAAAACCATCGGCACGGCGCGCACGGAGATACCGCAGCGCTACTAACCACTCAAATAAAGAAAATGCTCCAGCTCTTGGCGCCAAGCGCGCAGAGGAAAGAACCTCAGAGCTCATGCAGCAACCTGTCGCAATGCTGCAACAATCCGTTGTGTCGCCTCTTCAGGGGTTAGCAATTCACGCTCTCCAGTTTGTCGTCTTTTTACCTCTACACGTCCCTCCGCAAGACCTTTGGGCCCAACCAGGATTTGCCAAGGTAGACCGATCAAATCAAGCGTCGCGAATTTTGCGCCAGGCCGCTCATCGCGATCATCATACAGAACCTCGAAACCAGCGTTTTCGAATTGCTGAGCTAATGCCTCACAAACTTTGTCTGTTGACGAGTCGCCAACCTTAAGATTAGCGATGCCAATCTGAAATGGCGCAATCGAGTCTGGCCAAATAATGCCGGCCTCATCATGGCTTGCCTCAATAATTGCCGCGACAAGACGTGAGGGGCCGATTCCATAAGAGCCCATCTGCACGGGAATTTCTTTACCATCAGAGCCGCTAACGACCGCTTTCATTGGCTCGGAGTATTTTGTCCCAAAGAAGAAGATATGACCGACTTCAATCCCCCGTGCTGAGACACGCGCTTCTTCAGGAATTAAGCTGAAGGCTTGTGAGTCATGCATTTCGCTCGTCGCTGCATAAAGGCTCGTCCATTTATCAACGATTGACTTTAATGCCTGTTCGTCTGCAAATTTTATATTTTCTGGCGGAGCCTTAAAGGTCAGAAAATCCTTGTGGCAAAAAACTTCACTCTCACCTGTATCAGCAAGAATGATAAATTCATGACTTAAACTGCCGCCAATAGGACCGGACTCGGCCGCCATGGGTATTGCCGTTAATCCCATTCGAGCAAATGTCCTGAGATAGGCGACAAACATTTTATTATAAGAATGCTGACCTGCCTCTGGCGTTATGTCGAAAGAATAAGCATCTTTCATCAAAAATTCTCGGGAGCGCATTACGCCAAATCTAGGACGCACTTCATCTCTGAATTTCCACTGAATATGATAGAGATTTAAGGGCAGATCTTTATATGAACGTACATAAGATCTAAAAATTTCTGTAATCATCTCTTCATTTGTTGGGCCGTAGAGCATCTCACGCTCATGACGATCACAAATACGCAGCATTTCTTTTCCATAGGCCTCATAGCGTCCAGACTCACGCCACAAATCCGCAGATTGAATTGTTGGCATAAGGCATTCGATAGCCCCTGCGCGGTTCTGCTCCTCACGAATAACAGCTGTAATCTTGTTCAAAACTCTTAGGCCTAGAGGCAACCAAGCGTAAATTCCAGCGGATTCTTGTCGAATGAGACCCGCACGTAACATCAGTCTGTGTGAAACAATTTCCGCTTCTTTTGGCGTTTCGCGAAGAATTGGTAAAAAATATTGAGATAGACGCATCAGTTTTTCCACTTAGTCGAATCACATCTTTAAGACGCATAGGCCACATGACATCATAGAGTACAGAAAGGAGACATCAAAGCCTTAAGGCGCGATATAACAAAGCAAAATCTTAAAAAAATTCTGAAATCTGCAACAGCCCTGAGGCGCTCGTTCGATGAAGATAACAAAAAAAGGAGGAAGCAATGGCTGAAGAACGCACCTCCACGGAAAGGGTAAAGGAAAACTCTGCCCAAAACCGCTTTGAACTAGAGATCGATGGATATCTAGCTTATTTAGAATATCGTCTTGATGAACGCTGCATGGATCTTTTTCATACCTTTTCGCCCAAGGCGCTATCAGGACGAGGCGTCGCATCTCTTCTTGTAGCATTTGCGTTAAACCAGGCCCGTGAACGCAAGCTTAATGTTAAACCAACATGCTCATTTGTTGAATCCTACATAAAAAATCATCCTGAATTTTTGGATCTCATCGGTTAAAATAGATTAAGCACTATCAATTTGGGTTGCGACCTCAAGCCATTGTTCTTCAGCAAGGGAAAGCGCCTGAATGAGATCAGACCTTTGACTAGAGAGCTTTGATGCTTCTTGAGGATTTCGCGAAAAAGCTTCAGGCTCTGAAAGCGCGACATCAATTCGTGATAATAGATTATTAAACTTTTCTATTTTTGTTTCAAGCTCTGTCAATTTACGACGAAGCAGGTTTAAATCCTGTTTTTTTACACTAAGAGCGTTTGATTTTACTACATCGCCAATATTTTCATGGCTATTAGTATCTTTCGTGGCTGCTAAGACATAACGCGAATAATCATCCATATCGCCATCAAATGTTTTTACTGATCCCTGATCAACAATCCAGAGCTTATCCGCGCAAGCCTCTAACAAATAACGGTCATGTGAAACCAAAATTACAGCCCCGCTATAAATATTTATTGCTTCAATCAACGCAGCTCGGCTATCAATGTCTAGATGATTAGTAGGCTCATCAAGAATAATTAAGTTCGGCGCCTGAAAACTAGATACGCCAAGCAATAACCGGGCTTTCTCGCCGCCAGAAAGATTCTCAACTTTTGTGTCGGCTTTGGCTCCAGGGAACCCAGCTTGAGCCGCTCTTGATCTAATACGCGCCTCTGAGGCATCAGGCATGAGCTCTGCAAACAGCTTATAGGCCGTGTCATTACTGTTTAAATCATCAACTTGATGCTGCGCAAAGAATCCTACATTAAGCTTAGGCGCTCGAATGAGATTTCCTGATTGTGGCGCTAACCGCCCACCAATGAGTTTTGCGAAAGTCGATTTACCATTCCCATTTGCCCCTAATAGGCCAATCCGATCATCTTCAGTAAGCGATAAAGTGAGATTTTTAAGAATAGTTTTATCATTATACCCAACTGATACTTTTTCTAATGAAATAATTGGTGGCGACAATGATCTTTCAGGAGAAGGTAGGTATATTGGTAATACTGTCGCATCGACTACTGCGGTGACTGGTTGCAATTTTGCAAGTAATTTTAGTCGTGATTGCGCCTGACGCGCCTTCGTCGCCTTAGCTCGAAAGCGATCGACAAATGATTGAAGATGCTTGCGCTGATCTTCCTGTTTTTTGCTCGCTTTTGCAGCGAGTAAAGACGCCTCTTGTCGTTGCTTTTCAAACGAAGAGTAGTTTCCTTTGTAAATTGTGAGTTTGCTATTTTCAAGATGAAGAATATGCGTCGCTACTGCATCAAGTAAATCGCGATCATGGCTTATGACAAGTATATTCGCTGGATAATACGATAAGTAATCTACCAGCCATAATGTTCCTTCTAAATCCAAGTAATTAGTTGGTTCATCGAGCAAGAGTAAATCAGGTTGAGAAAAGAGAATTGCGGCCAACGCAACTCTCATTCGCCAGCCTCCAGAAAACTCATTAAGAGCCTGATGTTGTTTTATTGTATCAAAACCCAAGCCATGAAGAATTGTTGCGGCTCGCGATGGCGCCGAATGAGCATTAATATCAACCAATCTTGCCTGGATTTCTGCGATCTCGTTTGGATCTGTAGCTGCTTCTGCTCGGGCTAAAAGACTTGAGCGCTCCACGTCGGCGGACAGAACAAAATTGATCAATGAAGTATTGCCGCCGGGAGCCTCTTGCTCAACCCGACCTAGTTTCGTTCGAACTGGAAGAGAAATCGACCCAGATTCCGGGCTAATTTCTCCTGCGATGAGCCGGAACAGGGTAGTTTTGCCTGCTCCATTTCTGCCAACAAACCCCGTACGAGCGCGTCCCGGCAGAAATACCCCTGCCCTATCAAAAAGCAGACGATCTCCAAGTCGATAGGTGAGGTCGTTTATTGTCAGCATGGTAGCGTGCTTTAAAGTGGCAGATCGGACGGTGCAAATGATAAAAACCAAGCCTCTGGCACACTTGTCTTAGAAGCCCAGCGCCTCTATACAGCCGGGATCGTCAACTTGATTGGGCTTATGAACCCTCAGGTGACAGGCGCCCATCGTCTAGAGGCCTAGGACGTCGCCCTTTCACGGCGAAAACAGGGGTTCGAATCCCCTTGGGCGCGCCAATAAAATCAATAAGTTATTGCATTTTGTAGACCGCCGTGTCCCAATTTGTATCTCTTTCGCGTGCCTAGAATTGCGACAGAGCCTTTGAGAACCCTAAATTCTTCACCAAAGGCTCGACACTTTTGAAATGCTGCCGCTAGCAATTACCCAAAGAACCATAACAAATTGATTGCCGACCACTCAGATTAGACTGAAGCTCTGAATTCCACACCCAGTTCTTAAATTGCGTAAAACTGAGCTGGTGTTCCGAAATACCGTCCTGCGCGATGACGACAGGACGCTTCTTGATGCAGCCAGCGACCGCATAACCCATCTCTTTAATACCGGCGCAAATGAGCTAGTTGGCGCGTTGCGATAGCGTAGATGGATGGATCACAAAATGCAGGAAGGGAGTGCGCGAACCAGAACGGACGCAAGAGAGACATACGAGAAGCTCTTGGCGGAATATCAGCAGGCGCAGATGCTACAGCGATAAAGAAACCACCAAATGGAGATCGGTGGGTTAAAAGGAAACATAAGGTTATTCTATTTATTTATGCATTAGACCCAGGATCCATCTTTCGTGACCCAAAATTATATGCTCATCAGTCTTTATAGAGCTATAAATTCGCTTGATAATAAATAAATGCTTAGTTCACTCTAACGCTATCTATCTGTTGAAGTGCGGCTTTGAGGGGTTGGCTAGAAATACTCTGGATTAACCCGCCGCTTGTAGAGTCTAGATCTAGTATCACAAAAATTACAGATGATGTTACTAACGATACAACAAGCAAGGTTACTGCTCCGGTCCAATTCAGAGGAGAGACCATCCCATAACTTAAGAAAATAATAGAAAGCCAGATTATCATTATTATTAAAACTGGGCTTTGTATTGAGCCATTATTACCTGAAAATTGTAGCCATTTATATTGTGCTAGTTCTTTAACAAGAGCCAAGGCAGATGACTTCAGCCATTCATCTGCTTGAGTTTCAGATTTTAAGTCTAATATTTTAATTTGAAGCTTATTAATCCCTATACCCTTTCGAGTTTCCTCTGTACCAAAACCGCTTGCAGCAATCGCATCTATCCTTGCTATACCCTTTGTTACGATACTGTGTAGCATTTCTCTTGGTTCATTGGCTTTCGTTCCTAGTTTTGCAAGGGTAGAATCAATACCAACTATTTTTGATGCGCTATTTTCAATTTCATTTTGTCTTTCATTAAAACTAGTGGTTGCCCAAGCTAAAATTAAACTGAGAGATAGCGTGGCGATGCCAACAACTAGCCGGCGACTTTCTTTGACAAGTTCTTGATTTTCTCTGCTCCACTCTTTTTGTGGAAGTATCTGTCCCAGCCATAAGCCAACGCCTGATGCCAAGCAAAAGCTAGCAATTGAAATACCCGTTACAACAGAAGGGGTCATACTGATATCCTCGTGAAAAATCTAAGCAACTTTAGGCTAAGTATAAACAGTCAAAAACAAACCTATAGTATGATCATTGAAGCATTTAGTAGAGTAGCTTTATGAAAGGGTTAAATTCTAGCGATGTTTAGAGAATAAAAATTTCTCATTTTATAAAATCTTATACGCCTGGCCTGGCTGCAAGATGTCTATCGACATGCTCTGCCCATGTCTTCTTACTAGCTTTGCGATCGTCATAAGAATGCTGTTTGGATGCGCAGATGCAACGAGGAATTTAGCTTAACAAATTGAAATTACTACATAAAATGAGCTCAAATTTATGCCCTAACCAACGCGCCATTAATATCAGTTGCTCATAAGGAAACACCTGCTAAGAGGAACCTATTTTTTATAAATTTCTTTTAAAACCAAAGCTATAACAATACCTGTTTAAGGCATTGACCTGCCTTTTTTTATTTTTTGATTTTTTTTCCTGCAGTATTTAGCGGCAAAGCAGTAGTTGATTTTATTTTTTCCATTGCAAAATGGGATGTAACCTTTTGCAAGGGGGCGATTGAAATAAGCCGTTTGTAAAATTCATCAAACTCCGAGATGTCCTTAACAACTACTCGCAACATATAATCCACATCACCCGCTAACCGAAAAAACTCGATTACTTCGGGCATTCCCGCCACCTGCTCTGTAAATTTTGCAAGCCATTTGTCAGAATGTTCCCCTGAAATGATTGATACATACACAGTCAAGCCAAAACCAAGTGCTTCAGGCGATAAGATAGCTACACGTTTTGAAATGACACCCTTCGTCTCAAGACGCTGAATACGTTTCCAGCACGGCGTTTGAGAAAGGCCAACCCGTGATGCAATCTCGGCAAGTGATGGCGTGATATCCTCCTGAATGATAGAGAGAATTTTTAGATCGATCGCGTCCATTAGAGATTACTTTCCAGAAAGGAAAATTTTATTTTTTTTATCTATACTACTGGGCAGCTCCTATAAGAAAACTACCCTAGTCAGGATTAGTAATTCGGAAAAATTGACGCTGCCTTTTATCCCAATTAAAGTGATAATTTTGCCAGACTTTAGCAAATTACGACAGAAAACGAGAAGTGAGTAAATTGTTAAAGCTATCTATTTCATAATTTCAGCCTGTAGTTTTTTACAGTTAGTACTTCGAATTCTTATCAGGGAACTAGTTTTACCATTTCTTTCACCTCAAAGTGTCGATTGATGCCAGCATGAATTAGATTTCCACTAAAGTGTGCAGTCGTCGTTGAGCCATTAGTTATCGTTGTGTTGTTATAAGCGTTTTTACTAAATGGTGAGAGCACAAAGGGGTTGTCGACCATGACCGACATGTAATTGTTACTCGCGCTAATATCGCCAAGATTATAGTAAAGATAATCCGCTTTCACACTCCATTCCGGCGTAAGAATCCACTCAGCACCGCCACCAGCTGTCCAACCAGCAAGCGTTCCTTGATAAGTTGCACCAAATGCTTTTGGCGCTGATGATAAATATCCATCAGACTGAGGCGGGCTTATCGCATTTGCAGCGTTAACAACATAAGCATTGACTGCCTGAACACCACCATAGGCTAAGCCAGCTGTACTAAAAAGTTGCAAAGCAGGAGTGATAAGATAGCCTAAACGTCCGCGAGCTGTGCCAATATAATTAAGAGTGGCTGTGTGCTGACTATATGTTGTCCATTGGTTATTCTTGTATCCAATTGCATTTGATATTGAAGTCTTACTATTCGTATTCCCAGCAGTTCCATCAAGATCAGCCTCAGCACCAGCTATGAAATTTCCAGCAAAGTTCCAATTCGCGCCAATCTGAATACCTCCGATAAAGCCACTTAAATTATTTGTATATTTTGTTGGTGATATATTAAGTGTTGTTGTAGCGATTGCTGTGTTGTTCACTAAAGAACCATCGTTTGAATTACCTGGTAACTGTGTGTCCCAGGTAATCATTGTTGGGCTCGACCATGCTCCGCCTCCATTCAGTCCAACATAGACATCATTCCACGTTGGCTTCTTGTCTTCTTTGTGCTCATGATCATTCCAAGAAGCAATAAAATCACTCCCTGGAAGCTTAGCAATCGGTTTACCATCACCAAAGGCATTAGCTGTTGCTTCTAGATAAAAAAAGTTTGTTGGCTTGGCTGTTAGACCATTTGTTGTCGACGTCCCACCAGGCCAATATCCATTTGGCACAAGCGTTGGTGGATATTGCATCCCAACAGGCGGAGCGAAGCTTGAAGTAAAGCTACCTGGCCAAAAGCGATCATAACTAACGCTAATATTCCAAAATTGGCTGACCTTTTGTCGGATACGCAAATCCCACTCAGTTCCCATAAATGTGCCACGATTGCCCAACGGGGCATACAAACCTGTTTTATCCCAAGCCGCTGCAGAGCTCGCCAACCAATATGCGCTAAAGGCTGTATCGATCTGCGTTCCCTTATAGGGTTCGAACTCAAGTCGAACCTTGGGATCCTTGACATTATTCCAAGAAATATAATCACTACGTGAAAAAGGCTGATTAAAACCGTAGAAAGTATCAACATTTTGATTCACGCTATCAAATGGACTCTTGTTTCCCGAGCCATAGATATAAACAGCGCTAATACGCGGCTTCCAAGGATGATCATTAAATGTATAACCAACATCAGCTGCATAAGCGATAGAGTCTTGCTTTGCGGTTTTATATAGATATGTTGATCCTGGCGTTGTTCCAGCTGTGTTGATTGAAGCATACTGCTGTAATTCACCGATCTGACCAAATTGCTTCATAAGATCCAAATCATAATCGAAATTTCCAAGAGTCCCGTAGAGTCGCAGACCAGGAGCCTGTGTTTGTCTTGGAACTTTCGCTGAATTTTGCCAGTTAGTTGGATCGGCCCATGCATGCCGGCCAATAAAATAAGGCTGAATTGTCACATATTCAGACCAGGGGCGGATGCTGACAAAGCTACCATAAACCCAATTCTGCCAGTCTGGTTGATCCCAGACATAAGGATATCGAATGACAGGTCGCATCGCAAAACTATCAATATCAAAATCGTTTTCTCTTTGACCTAACTTAAGACGAAACCCTTCAAAATTATTTGTCGTATTTCGGAATTCGTTTCTAGCAATAAGACGACGTGACCCAATTTCAAAAGCCATTCTGCCTGCGCGAATACTAATTGGGCGTCCCTGTCCCTTGGCATCTTTCCCTAGGGCATCTTTGAAATAAAGCTCGCCATATCCCTGAATAAGTTCTGTCTGGTTAATTTCCTGACCTTGCAAGGGATAAATATTATTAAATGCACGAGAATCCTGGAACTCTACAACCAAGCGTAATGGATCCAGAATATCCTTTACTCCAATGTAACCACGTGTGCGTTCTAACCAAAGAGATTGAGTATACATCCTCAACCCTTTGGCATTTGGATAGGGTAATGCGGATGCGTCATCAGTGAATGGGCGATAGTCGTTAGCTCGATCCTCAAAACGGACACGGGAGTCGAGACCAACATTTAGCCAATCTATACCCTTCAATTCCTTATAGGTTTCGTTTGCTTGACGCGCGTAGATTGGTACGTCTGGTTCAGGTTCAATACGATAGCCACGAGTTTTTACATAATAGCCATCTTTTTTTGTTCCCTCATCCTGTGGCATAGCTGCACCACGTCCACCAGCACCATCAAAGTCGGGGCGAAAATTCGAATTGATGGCTGTACCATCTGGGACTGTGAAAATAGTGCCTAAAGGACTTGAAGCTGTCTCATTGGCGAGGGCATTGTTTTCTGAAGAATTGGGATTTTTTGAAGCAGCTACATCTTTCGAGTTTTTAGATTCTTTGGCATTTTTGTCCTTATTTATAGCGTCACTTTTATCTGCTGTTTGCTCTTGTGACGCTGGTGTCTTGTACCCAGACTTATCTGGCTGCGAATAGGCAAAAGAAGAAGTAAAGAATGTGCTGGCCCCAAAAGCTGCGACGGAGAGCGCTATTGTGCTTACGCGGTGTTTCATAACTGGGGTCCAACTTTATTTCAGGCAGTTAGCTTTGAACCAAATACAATTCGTAGCATGAATTAAGCACTCTAAACCTCTTCAGTCAACTTATTATATCTAATATATAGACTAAATCGATGGTATAAAATCATTTGTTGTATTTTTGCCACAGTTTTGCGGCGACCGCGCCTTGAGATTATGTCAAAATATAAGTTGTA
>OMIO01000081.1 GCA_900299115.1 Methylocystaceae bacterium
CTCCTGGTCAGGCGGCAATTTTCTGCGGATAAGATAAACAACAATGCCAATAATCAATCCTGTGGCGAAGGCTAATCGCCAGCCCCAACTATTTGCCTCCTCTTGAGGCAAATATGTTAAAAGGCTTGCGCCAACAAGCGAACCCAATAAGGTTCCACCTAATGCGCCAAAGGGCGCAAAGCTGCCAACAAAGCCACGTCGGCGGCGCTGCGCTTCCTCAACAAGCAAAACCATTGAGGTTGTAAATTCTCCCCCTACCGCCAAACCCTGAGCAAGACGCAATAAAACGAGGAGAATGGGCGCAAAAACGCCAATCGTTTCATAAGTCGGCAGCAAAGCCATCAGCAAGGTAGGCACGACCATGAGTAAGACGGAACTCACGACTGCCGCGCGACGACCTAATCGGTCGCCAATATGGCCAAACAAAAGAGCGCCTAAGGGGCGGGCTATGAAACCAGCTGCAAAAACACCAAATGAGGAAATTAAGGAAATCGATGGATCATGGGAGGGAAAAAACTGCGCGCCAATCGTAGCAGCAAAAAAACCATAAATTGCAAAATCGTACCATTCCATCACATTACCAGCGAGGCCAGCAATAATCGTTCGCCGCTCTGCTGCTTGATGCTCAATCGTCAGTCGATTAGCTGCTCCTGCAATTTCTCCACCAATGAGATCTAATCGAGAAATCTGTTCAATACGCGGCATGATGCGACGTAATTCTTTTGTAGAAAGAATACGGTCGAATATTGATAAAGCATGAGCAAGCGAAACGAGGCACGCATCATAAGGCGTTGGGATTTCTTCACTATAGAGTAATGAGATAATTCGACGTTTGGCCTCAGTTCTCTCAGCGCCCTCTACAACGGGGTAGCGCCGTTCATTTAATACCCATAAAAAATTATGATCAATTTCTCTCAAAACCCCCTTACCGCATAATTTTTTTAAAGCAGTGTTTTTTATTTCATAGCCCGTCGCACTGATGCGCTTAATCCAGGTTTTTATAGAAAGCTTCTCTTTTGTGCTTACTATTTGATGTAACGCCTGATCTAATATAGGGTCAGAAGTAGGCGCCTCATCTACGCTCCAAAGAGATTCTAAGTCGCAGTCGATCCGCATCTGCAAGGCAAGTTGCATTAAAATAGCCCCTGCCAGTCCGCAATTTAATTGAATTTCAGGAATACTATCAAAGTCACCACCGCTATCCTCAAGCGTAAGTAAAAGAAGCTCATCTAAAAGGTTAATTTCCTGCATTTAATCAATCACCACAGCTTAATTAAAAGAGTATAATATTATTCAAGCTTCCGACAAAAGACCAAAGAGTGTTATAAATTTTCAATCCAAAATACTTTGATCATTTTATTGATATTTACGCCATAAATTATTCTATCCCCTAATGGCCTATTCCCGCCCATCGATCAATACTTCAATTTTTCCTGTTTCAACACGATAAAGCCAGCCATGGATTCTTGGCAAAGGGCCCTTTTCAAGAGAATTTTTAATAATGGCTAAATTCTTGAGATGTTTGATTTGCAATTTTACATTTTCTTCGGTCAGTAACTCGAGTTTTTCTTCGCGGCAAAGATTTTTTTCTTTAGCAATTTTATCTGTAATTTCCTTAGCTCCAGAGGCAATACACAACCAATCAGCAATATAATTTTCCTTCACCCCATCCTCAATGGCAGCGATACCGCCGCATCTAGTGTGGCCACAAACAATAATATCTTCAATCTTAAGATGCTTGATTGCATATTCTAATATCGACGAGATATTTCCATCGTTAAAGGCGACAATATTTGCAACATTTCTATGAACAAATAAGGTTCCAGGCTTCATGCCTGTAATAACATTTTCACTTACACGCGAATCCGAGCAGCCAATCCATAAAATCTTTGGCGATTGTTGATTAGCAATTGATTGATAATACTCCTCATGCGGCAAAAACTCTTCAATTACGAATTTAAAATTTCCGTCTAAGAGTTCATTTATCATTGAGGCCTCTTTATTTGCAGTCAGAGCGAATAAGATAGGTTTCTATACCAAAAAACTTTATTGGTTTTGTCAGGAGATTCTCTAACCCCAAGGACCTACGCGCTCAGTAGAAACTTCCACATCATGACCGCCGGCAAATTTAATTAAAGCGGCTACGCGATCATCAACAGATGGGTGACTTGCAAGCCAGCCTGTTTCTTGATGGATAGCGGGACTTTCGATAAAAAAAGCATGCATTCTCGAGGGGATAGCTGGAATGGCAGCGTGCGCCTCAATTTTACGCAGTGCAGAAATCATTGCATCAGGATTTTTTGTTAATTCGACACTGCCAGCATCCGCAAGATATTCTCTCGAGCGCGAGATTGCGAATCTTATCAAAATAGATACGCCCCAACTTAGGGCAATGATTGCAAAAGCAACAATAATCGCCAATCCTGCCCCATCCTCACGTCGCCCATCTTCACGCGTATTAGGTCGATAGGGTGAAAAACCAAATGGGAAATCCCAGCGTCGAATCGATAAATCGGCGACAAAGGCAAAGATGCCAGCAAAGATAACCGCAACAACCATAAGCTGAACATCACGATTACGAATATGCGTTAGTTCATGCGCGAGCACTGATTCAATTTCAGCATCTGTTAAAACTTCCAAGAGTCCATTTGTAATTGCGATTTTATAGCTTCCCTCCTTTAACCCAGAGGCATAGGCGTTTAGGGCTTCTGACTCGATAATTTGCAAGCCAGGCATAGGGACACCGCGTGAAATACATAAGTTTTCGACAATGTTATAGAGACGCGGCGATTGATCTCGGGTAATTGGCCTCGCGCCAGTTGCGTAGTCTATCATTTGCTGGTGAAATAAATAGGCAACCAGAAACCAGATAACAGCCGCAATAACGCCAATAGGCCATCCTTGCCTCAAATCCTCAGCAGCTTGCGCGGCAATCCATTCAAACGGAGCGCCTGGCGCCGCTGAAAAAGTTTCCATCAACAAGGCAAGCGAAAACATCAAGGCAAGGAGCAGCGCAACGAAGCCAGCTAGTAAGAAAGCTGTTCTGTATTGGTTAGCCCGAATATGAGAATAGAGGCCATAAGCTTTAAACATAAGATGCTTCGTTCCTAATACACAAATAGAATAGCAAACATATACAGCGTTTAGAACTGAACTCTAGGCGGCTCCTCTACCGCTCTTTGATCGCCAGCTTCTAGAAAGAAATAATCCAAAGGCTCAAAGCCAAAGCGTTGCGCAATCAAAACGCCCGGAAATCCCTCCCGCGCCGCATTATATTCTGCGACGATATTATTTAGAAATCGTCGCGCTGCAGAAATCTTATTTTCAACATCAGAGAGTTCATTTTGTAACTGCTGGAAATTTTGATTGGCCTTTAGTTCTGGGTAGGATTCTGAAAGCGCAATCAACCGGGATAAGGCGCTTGATAAAACGCCTTCAGCAGCGCCCTGCGCCTCTGGGCTTTTAGCAGAGATAGCGCTATTACGCGCCTTAACTACATCTTCTAATGTTGACTTTTCATGTGTCGCATATCCCTTCACTGTCTCAACTAAATTAGGAATAAGGTCATGACGTTGCTTTAATTGGACGGTGATATCTGCATAGGCTTGCTTACTCCGTTGGCGCAACGAAACGAGGCCATTATAAACGCCAATCAACCAGAGAGCCGTCAAAACAACGACGCTTAAGAGTATCAACCCACCCATTTTAGCCTCCCCTGACTTCATGATTTTGGCATTATCAACTCTGCCGCCATGCTAATAGTTTTAACGCGTAAAGCAAAGGCTTCGATTAAAGCCTCAATATGATTAATCCACTTTGGAAGCAGTTCGATCTCAAAAAGAAAAAGACCTCAAACACGGAGAGCAAGTGATGAAGATAGGTTTCATAGGCCTTGGTCAAATGGGTGCCCCAATCGCACTTAACCTTATCCGTGCTGGCCACGAATTGATGGTTTGGAATCGCTCTAGTGAAAAAATGACGCCGCTCCTTGCAGCGGGCGCACAGGCCGCGCGCCATCCTCAAGATTGCGCCAGTCACGAAATTGTCTTTTCAATTCTTTCTGACGATCAGGCTGTTGAAAACATCGTTTTTGGATCGGATGGTTTGTTAAAAAACCAACATCAAACGCTTCACATCTCAATGAGCACAATTAGTCCAGGTCTCGTAGACTGTATGACAGCTGCGCACCGCAGTCATGGTGGAGATTTAATTTCTGCCCCTGTGTTTGGTCGCCCCCTTGCAGCTCAGGCTGCCAAGCTTTTCATTATTACTGCAGGAAACGAAAAGTCTTTAAACCTTTGCGAGTCATTATTTAGCATTATTGGCCAACGCACGATAAGAGTTGGGGATGCGCCACAAGCCGCTAATATTGTAAAATTATGTGGGAACTTTATGATTATGTCGGCTGTTGAATCGCTTGCGGAGGCGATGACATTAGCTAAAAAATCTGGAGTTGATAAAAAGACGCTACTTCATGCGCTTACATCAACTATTTTTACTGCCCCACTTTATGAGACCTACGGTCAAATTCTCATTGAGCAAAGCTTCAAACCCGCAGGTTTTGCTGCGCCACTGGGTCTTAAAGACATGAAGCTTGTAAGCCAGGTAGCAGAAATAAATCGAATTCCCATGCCCTTTTTAGGAATCCTACGAGATCATATTTTGTCTGCGATTGCTCAAAAGGGTGAGGACGTAGATTGGTCAGCCATCGCGCATGTTGTTGAGAAATCGGCTGAGGCGAATTAGTTAGAATCATCTCTGATCGCCCATTGATCAGCGCAAATTTCTTCAAAGACTAATATTGAGACTATTGCACTGCGGCATGCACTTGTTTGAAATTATGCTATGCTTCCCCCGCGGCTAACAACTAGGGAAGGAAGTTATCATGGTCAGTAAATCAGACTTTGCACCGGTAGAATGGGCTAGGATCGTCCAAGCGCCGCTCTTGGCTGGTTTTGCCGTAAGCTGCGCAGATCCTAGTAGTTTCATAGGCTCTATTCAAGAAAGCTTCGCTACGGCGAAACTTGTTGTGGAGGGAGCAAAAACTCAAACAAATCCACTTATTCACGCTGTATGTCAGGAATTAGCAACGTCAAATGGACGCGCCGACGCACGTGAAGGTCTACGAACAATATCGCAGGCGGCAAAAATTGAAGATATGAAGGAACGATCCTTAGATGCTTAGAAAGATGTTGCGAATATATTAGCGCACAAAGCTCCACAGGATGCGGATGCTTTTAAAGATTGGTTAAAAGATATCGCGTCAAAAGTTGCGGAAGCCGGCACTGAGGGAGGCTTTCTCGGATTTGGTGGCATCAAAGTGAGTGAGCTAGAAAAAGCAACACTCGATGAAATATCAACAATTTTAGCAGATTAAATTTTACGCCTTCAGCTTTATGCTGAAGGCGTCGTTTTAAGTTTAAATTCTACTCATGTTTAGCGACGAAGCCACTTGGTCCAATTCCCGTAGCTTGAAAAATAACCTCTCCATCTTTAGCTGCAACGAAATGCGGCGTTGTCGGCACTTCGGAAAAAAATGTGCCAGCTGGATAGGCTTTTAACTTACTCTCATCCCATTTTTCTCCAAAACCGAAATATAATGTTCCGGATATAACTGTAAGAGTTCTCACTTCTTCTGGATGAATATGTGGCAGAACTTTAGCTCCTGCTGGCAGCCTCAACCGCATTACGTAAAGCCCAGCTTTCGTTGGATCACCATAAAGAACAGCGGTCTCTGCGCCTGAACCAGTTGCCTTATAGTGAATTTCTTGAGGCAAAATAACAATGGTAGAGGCTTCCTGAGCATAGGAAGGAGCTTGAAACACGAAAGGTGCAAAGATTGAAATTAAGATGTGAGCTCTTAAAGAAAACCGACGACTCATACTAAGCGCTCCTAATAAAGAGATTTAGGTCATTATTTACTGTTTTCGTCGCGGAACTAAATGGAGAAATTTAGCCAGCTTTCTTTCGGTTAAAAATGCAAGACTGAAAAGCTGAACAATGTTTTCAGCTTCTATTAATTCCAAGCCAATATTTGCTGGCACGACTTCTTTTCTTGTTCGAAACATCAAATCCCAGATCGATAGCACAATGCCATAATTACTATCATGCTCTTCCCTTAAGGTTGAATGATGGGCTCTATGTAAGAAGGGCGTGATAATAAGGTAAGAGACATATTTCTCTCCAGGAAATGTAAAATTTCCGTGATGAAATAGAACAAAAAACATTCTGACGACTTCACACACAACGACAATACTTGCTGGAACGCCGAATAAGATAACGCAAAAGCATTTGACCAAGACCTCAAGCGCCTGATCTAGCACGTGGAATCTAAGTCCTGTCGTCACATGATAACTTTTATCACTGTGATGAATTTTGTGAAAACGCCACAAGAATTCATATTTGTGGCCTAACCAATGCCAAACATAAACTGCAAAATCGAAGAGAATAAAGCTTAAAATCCATTTTAGAGGCCCATCATCCATTCCGCCTAAAAGTCCAAAATTAGAATAATTTGACGCAACCAAGATAAGACTTGAAAGTGAGAACAGGCTCATAATGACATTGTTAATCAGAAAAGCGCCGGTGTTCGTTTTGAATGAAGCTTTGAGCTCATATTTGGGAATCTGCATGTATGGAAATTTTTTTTCAACAATCAAAAGCAGAAAGAACAAAACAATGGCGCCCCCAAAAAGGTAGCCCTCGACGCCAGACAATGCGCTCATCTCATTGCTCCTATTTGCCATGCTGCTCTGCAGCATTCTTAAAACTGGGACTAGAGGTTTAAGCTTCGATTGAATTTACTAAATTGGGCGCTAATTGCATATTGCAACAGCACAAATGCGGCCAAAAACATGCTAAATTTTTACCTTTAGTGGTGTTTTAAATCGTCAACCGCTCTATAATTCGACTAGAAACGCTCATCGGGACGTTTTCAGGGGGCAAATATGTTGGGTATGGGAGCCTCGAAGCCTGTCTCAGGACAAGCCGACGATATCGTAAATTGCTCGATATCAGACGCCTATGACATGATCGGGCACAAATTCTTCGAAAACTATCCCAAATGGTGTCCGCAGGTCGTAGATCTCGAGCAAGTTTCCCCACCCCCCGTTCAGACTGGCACTATTGGTCGCCAAGTCACCAGAGACAGAGGCATTGATAGCGAATCCACATTCGAGGTGAGCGTCTACTCTCCCGCAACAAAATTCGAGATCAAGGGCATCACTGAGCCTTTTCGCTCAGCTTATGAATTGACCTCAGAAGGACCCAATAAAACCCGGATCGCATTCACCTTTGAATTACAAGAAATCGATCTGATGATGCGGCCCTTTCAAAAATTAATCAAAACAGCACTACAGGATGGCGCTATTCAAACAATTGAAAATATTAAAAACCTCCTTGAGGGCGCCCCAGCCTGAAATGCTACTAGCACCCACTTAGGAAATACGTATTCGGAGAACAAAAATGTTTGTTGTTCAAAAAGATAACGGCTTAATTCCTCACGTTCTGACTCAAATTTTAGACTCTTGCGTGAATGGCGTAACGCTTACGGATCCCGACCTCGAAGATGCGCCGATTGTCTACGCCAACAAAGCTTTTGAGGACATGTGCGGTTATCCTAAAGAGGAGATCGTCGGGCGCAACTGTCGTTTTTTACAAGGAAAAGATCGCGATCAGCCTGAGATTGATAAGTTAAGACAGGCGATTAAGAAAGGTGAGGCGGTAGAAGTTACGCTTCGTAACTACAAAAAAGACGGTGAATTATTTTATAACCGTCTCGATATTAAGCCTCTTCTCGATGATCGCGGCAATATCGTTTATTATCTTGGCGTACAATA
>OMIO01000082.1 GCA_900299115.1 Methylocystaceae bacterium
AATGACGAATACAGTATTATGCAGGGCGAAATCGGCCGGCGGCACAGCAAGCAATACGCCCGTCATGCCACCAATGACAAAAGTGACGAGGAAGCCCAGCGACCACAACATTGGCGTTTGATAGCGAATCCTGCCGCCATACATTGTGAAGAGCCAATTAAAGATTTTCACGCCTGTCACAACCGCAATGATGCTTGTCGCAATACCAAATACGGCATTAACATTGCTGCCTGCGCCCATCGTAAAGAAGTGATGCAACCAAACGATGAAGGAGATCACACAAATCCCTAATGTTGCAATCACCATTGAGCGATAACCAAATAAGGGCTTTCCTGAAAAAGTTGAGATGACTTCTGAGAAAATGCCAAATGACGGCAAAACCAAAATATAGACTTCCGGATGCCCCCAAGCCCAAATGAGATTTAAGAACATGGCCATATTGCCGCCGCCATCATTCGTGAAGAAATGAAATCCAAGATAGCGGTCTAACGCAAGCATGATCAGCGTCGCGGTTAGGATTGGAAAAGCGGCGACAATGAGCATGTTTGACGCCAGCGTTGTCCAACAAAACATGGACATACGCATATAAGTCATCCCAGGCGCGCGCATTTTCAAAATTGTCGTAACAAAATTAATCCCTGTCATCAGCGTGCCAACGCCGGAGATAAGCAAGGCCCATAAATAATAATCAACGCCAACGCCCGGCGAATATGGCAGTTCAGATAGAGGGGGATAGGGCAACCATCCAGCTTGAGAAAATTCTCCAACGACAAGGGATATATTCACCAGCAAAGCGCCGCTTGCTGTGAGCCAGAAACCGGTTGAATTAAGCGTTGGAAAGGCCACATCCCGGACGCCAAGCTGCAGAGGCGTCACAAAATTCATGAGGCCGATGATGATCGGCATGGCCGCAAAGAAAATCATGATCGTGCCATGCGCGCTAAAAATCTGGTCATAGTGATGTGGCGGCAGATAGCCCGGCGCGTGGAATGCAACGGCTTGATGCGTTCGCATCATCACAGCATCGACAAATCCCCGCAGCAGCATGACAAGACCAAGCAGTACATACATGACGCCGATACGCTTATGATCTACGCTTGTGATCCACTCGCGCCAGAGATAGGGCATATAGCCCTTGAAGGCGATCCAAGCCAAAAGACCCAATAACAAGGCGACGACTACCGCGCCACTGATCAGCGGGATCGGCTGGTCCCATGGAATTGCATCTAGGGTAAGCTTGCCGAACATGATTACTCCGTCTTTTGAGCATGCGAGGCTGAGAGATCGGTGGCTTTTTGTTCAATCGACAACTGGCGGGTCGCTATTTTTTCAAACAGCTCTTCATCTATTGACCCATAAAGAATTGGCGCAGAGGCTTCTTGCTTGCGCGCAAGACTGAGATAGCTCGCATCATCTAATTTAAGGGATGATTGCCGGGTCTGATTGATCCAATTGTTAAAATTTTCCGCAGACAGCGCTTTTAAGGTAAAATGCATATCAGAAAATCCGCGGCCGCTAAATTGCGCAGATTGACCGTAATAATCTCCGATTTTATCGGCGCGAAGATGAAGCTGAGTCACCATACCATTCATCGTTGCGATCATACTGCCCAGTTGCGGCACGAAAAACATATTCATGACAGAACCAGACGTTAAAGAAAAATGCGCCGTTGAGTCGACCGGTAGAGCAAGCGTATTCACGCTCGCCACGCCCTGCTCTGGGTAAATAAACAGCCATTTCCAATCTAACGAGATAACTTGAATCTCAATAGGCTTACCGCGCGACGCGATTGGCCGCGCAGGATCAAGCTCATAAGAACCGATCCAAATAACGCCGCTTAAAAACAAAACCACCAAAAGCGGGATGCCCCAAACAATGAGCTCAATATGTCCTGAATCCGCCCAGTTCGGCAGATAAGTCGCCCGTTTATTCGAGGCCCGAAACCACCAACCAAAGGCCAGCGTTGCTAGAATTGTCGGCACGACGATAATGAGCATGATCACGATAGAATTGATCAAGATTTGCGCATTGCCCGCCGCGCTTGGACCATGAGGCTCCAACACGCCGCCCGCTACAGAGGCGAGATCTTGTGAGAGATTGGTCGAGGCTGCGGAAACCTGCCAAAAATCAAAGACCAGCCCGAGCAATCCCGTCATCTACTTCTCCGGATCCATATCGAATAAGATCTTTGCAGCTTCTAGGCCAGAGCTGGCAAGGCGAGTGTATTCACTGATTTCTTTTGGGGCAAATGGCTCAAAACGCAAGAGATGACTAACCCTTATTCAGCGCTTACAAACAAAACAGAATGCACGGCGTTTTAAAAATAGGAGTTTTAGACGTAAAAAATCCTAATTCAATGACATTTGATAGGTTTTCGACATTAACTTTCAAGATTTATCTATTGTGACCAAATTTATTGAATTTTTCACATTAATTTTTTTTGCCACTCAAGACATGAGATTGAGAGCGTCTGGCTCATTAATTATAAACGATACTTAAAACGGATCTTAACGCCAAAAACTAAGTCGATGCATAGGGTTTTAAAAAGCTCTAAAAGCTCAACTAATTTTTGGCTTTTTAAACTACTGGCGCGGCCCTATCTATCTTTACGATAAATAAGCGTGTCCGCGCTAATGGCGGCGACGCCATCACAAAATAAGAGACGCTTCTTTCTATCCGCCAGAGCAACGCAAAAATCATTTAAAAATGTCGGAAAACCAATTATCTCTTGCCCAAAAATTTTTCCCAAAGACATAACATTTATAAATTCAGATTTTGGAATATGCGTTTTGCCAAAAACCAAAAAAGGGAACCAAGAAATAATGGGCGTTGGTATCGTAATCACGCCTTGATTAAATATAACGCCTTGATAGGCCGCAACAGCCTGCTGCAGGCAGAGAACAACAAGACAACAGCCAATAATAGCGCCCATAGACGAAAGTAGGAGAAAGATGCTTGCTGCGCTCAATAATCCCAAAACAATCCAAAAGCAGGAGAGCTGGGGATTTCTAATTTGAAATTTTTCTAGAGCCTGATCAGCAGAGAGAACCGCCCTCACTTGCATTTTTTTATCTTTCTCAAGCGGGGCGATTTTCTTAAAGCTCCCTATTGCAAATTATTGAAGCTCAGTTTTGAGGCTCAGTTTTTTCTGGCTGAGGCTTCTTCGGCTTTGCTGCGGATTTTTGATCTTTCCCGCCAAAAGCCGATTCAAAGGCATTTGGAATTTTATTATGGCCAAAAGTATCCTCAAAAGCATTTGGAATTTTATCATGCCCAAAAGTGTCTTCAAAGGCGTCAGAAATTGCGTCGCCGGCAAAAGCCTGAGAAGCGCTTAGGGAAAAACTCGCCACAATAAGAATTTTACTCAAAAGATGCTGTCTTTTCATCGATTTTTCTCTCTTTTACCCTTTAACCGGCCTTCTCGCCCGCATTGTTGATCCAGATACTGGCCATAGACCCTTTTCCAGAGCCTGAACAGCCTTTTAAGATCAATGACGCAGATTTCTTAACATTCTGCGCTTTGCTAGGACAACTTTTAAAATAGAATAAGTCTAAAGACTTCAGTCAACAGCAGCACAAGTCGCAAGCCGACAGTAAATGAGAAATTTTAATCGTATAAAGCATCATTAATTTCAAGAAACTAGCAAGATAAGCGGGCTACTCTCTTAGTTTAGCGCGCGTGAATAAAGTCTCGGCGCTCAAAAAGAATTAAAAAAACACTGTCAATTTAGTCAAAAAAATGCTTTAATAAAAACTGTTAGACGAGAACGGAGGCAGCTCATGTCAGTTCTCTATGGAAACGGCTTCATCTGTTTTGATATCGCCTATGATGAAGACTGCGTCAGCCCTATCGGCTGGGGGCGGATGCTGGCTCATGTGCATAAAATCATTGGCGGACCCTATGACGGGAAATGGTTCTGGTCTGTATTATCCTACAGCAACGAGACCAAGGTTTCAGGCCTAGCCCGCTCTCAACATCAGGCCAAACGCGCCTGTCATAGATTTGTGTTTCAGCGCTGGCGCGACACTGCGCCTGTAATTTTAAAAAAATCATCGCGTCTTAAAAAAATCGTTCCTTTAATTAGCAAAGGAGCAAGCACATGATTATGGATCTCATCGCTCAACTGATACTGATTATGTTTTTTCTCACTGCAACAGCTCTCATCTCTGAGCGCAAGAAAAAAACAGATCCCTGTCTTGACGATTGACGCTCGGCAGTCGACATATAAAGCTTAAAGGCGCTTGAAGTCACAAAAGATCTTATTGACTTCACCTATGGGCTCGATCTTAACTAGATCCCGCCTTGGGCGGACTATTGGCCATCGACGGCAAATGATTATTCGCAACGCATTAAAGCACTCATTTCAAGCCTTTTATTTGGGAGACTACCGACATGGCGCTAACGCAAGAAGACGGCATATTGATCCATGCGAAAGCGCTCTCCTCAAGATTTAAGAAAGGCGCCGCCAAAGAGGCTGAAGGCTATGCGCTTAAGCTTCTCAATTCCGGCGACAATGAGGGCCATGCAGTTTGGCTAAAAGTATCTGAGCAAATTAAAAAGCTGCGCAAAGACATTAGAGAACTAAAAAAGGACGATAAAAAAGTAAAAGATAGCCTAAAGGCATAAAATAGCATCCCTAAAGACCATTATTTTCATAAGCAAAAGATCATACTGCGTTTCTTCATGCTACACGGAAATTTTACGCCTAAATCGGCAAGCTTAATTAATCTCTAGATGAATCAAAAAGCATTAATTAATTCATACATAAATGCATGATCAATTTTTGATCAACCGAAACAGGCACAATTTTATGATAATAGGAAGTAGCATCCTGCAGGATTGCATTTCCTTGCGCATAGGCGTCTTCATGCAAGACGCCATGTTTTGGCGTTATTACTTTATTGATACATTGTGCTTGGACAGCATAAGAGGCAGAACCAAATATAAGATCTTTTATCGTTTGTTTTTTACTTGGTCGAATGGCCAAAGTAGCGTTCGTACTATAGCCATCACGCAATACGCTTTGCTCATCAACCAAATAGCTGGCTTCCCGATCAATCTCGATTGGACGCCATGCCGGCTCGTTTGCGCGCGTCATTGAGATTGCGCTTGAAAAAATAACCAAGAGAATAAAACTATAAAAATATTTCATCGCTGACTTCTTACTGAATTAAAAATCCCATTTGCGTCAGCTTTTGTGGCGTCAAAGGGATAAGTAACGCGGAGTCAGGAAATGACGGAGTTAGGCAAATTATTTATGACAAGAGTGATTTCTTTGAGGGAAAACGCAAAATTATTTCAGTTTTTTTTAAAAAATAACAGTAAATTGTCATATAACTGTCATATTATAATTTCCCTCGACCTATTGATTATGACACTGATTGCACGTTTTAAGCTCTCACCATGCGTGAGCTTAAATGAAAACTTCTTCGACGAATAAGGTTAAAGCAGAAGCCGTTCTTCCGCCCTTACACGCCAACGACGACCCGCGCCTAAATTTGCGCGAGCTCTTTGTTTACCGTTCTGCGCTTGGATTTGAAAAATTAACTCCCAAACAAATCGATTTTATCAGTAAGTTTGGATACGAAGAATTTTTAGTAAATTTAATGAATATGGAAGGCAAAATTGGCCGCAAGCTTTTTACAACGCTCTATGAGCAATCCCTAATTGAGAAAACAAACGAATATGTCGCCTTTCATAACTTCAGGCATAAATTACAAAATAATTGTCGCATGAAAATCGCGCGGCTTCTTGCAAAAACCTTATCGCATCCTCACGCAAAATAATTTCCGCCCTCACTAAACGCTCGAGCGAAAGCGCAGCTCAAGCGTAGTTTGCCGCAATCAAAGCGTTTCATCGTAAGGAAGTGAGGTCGTTACTGGTGCGGGCGGCCGGAGTCGAACCGGCACAGGCCTTTCGGCCCTACGGATTTTCATACCCACTACGACTTTCGCCGCCCTGCGCGCAGGTTTGGGGTCTGGACTATCCCTTCGCCATCGCGCGGTGATATTCACCACCCCGCCTTAGGCGCCGCCCGTCTAGTCTCTACACCTTCCCGTCTCCTGAGACGGGCTTGGCTCGGGATCGCCAGTTGAAAGGGTTCCCCGACTTTGAGCGGTTCTACTCCACGGGTTTCCCCCTCGGAGCACTCAATTTGTTCTAAGTCCGTTGCGTCTACCAGTTTCGCCACGCCCGCAAACAAGAGGGTTATAAGTGCCTCATCCCTCAAGCGACAAGCGAAAATTACCATATGAACTCAAAGAATTCACAAGCAACCCAGAATGAAAGGCGCAGATTCCCCGCTTTTTAGACGCCCGCGCCCTCTTTCCTCGTCACAGGGGCGCGATAAAGCCCATCTTGATCCGTATCCCAGGGAAAATAAATCCATACGTCTTGCGGGAACTGGGTAATAAAATGGTCGATAAAGCGCGCCCCCTGCGGCTTGACGTAGGGGGCGGCGAAAGTCGCTCCCGGTAAAATCAGCCGCAGCGCCTGCGCTGTTGCCCCAGTGTCTGCAAGATCGTCGATCACGAGTATTGCCTCATTAGGTCCCATAGCGATCCCGTCCCCTAGCGCCTTAATCACACTAACCGCGCCGCGATGCGTTTCTTCCTCATAACTTCTGATTCCGACCGTCTCCACAACTCGAATATCTAACTCGCGCGCGATAATTGCAGCAGGCGCAAGCCCTCCCCGCGTTACCGCAATGAGCGTTGAAAAAGACCCAAGCGCATTTAATTTCTCGGCAAGGCGGCGACAATCTTGATGCAAGCGCTCCCAAGAAATCATTTCGCATTTCATCTCGCGTCGCTTTCTTTTAACGCTTGAGCGCTCTTTGCTTTCAACTCACACAGTGTCCAGCTTTGTAATTCCTAAGATCATATCCCGCACAAGCTGAGCCGCCGCCTCAAGATGCGCCTTATCACGAGAGCGTAAAACAATTTGATTGCGCATGCCCTGAGACGTAAAACTTGGATAAGAGCCAATAGTCACACCATCATATTGTCGGGCGATTTCTTCAAGTCCCATAGCATAGCGCCCCTCGGCAATGGCTCCCACTTGTATTGTTTCAACGAGCATGCGCACGCCAACCTCAAGTTTTTGTCCGACCGTATCCAACATGGACTGCATAATCGCTGGCACGCCCGCCATAACAATTACGTTTCCGATCCAAAAGCCCGGGGCTTTTGATAAGGCGTTGGGCACAAGCTCCGCCCCAACAGGGATCCGCGCCATGCGTCGGCGCGCCGGATTTAAGTCAGCTTCAGAAAAACGCTCACGTAACATTGCGATAGCGCGCGCATCCTCTTTAATCTCGACGCCAAAGGCCCGCGCCACAGCGTCAGCTGTAATATCGTCATGAGTTGGCCCAATCCCGCCCGTTGTAAAAAGATAATGGTAGCGCTGGCGCAGAGCGTTTACCGCTGCGACAATCTCTCCCTCATCATCCGCAACGACGCGCGCCTCGCAGAGATCTATGCCAATTTGATTTAAATAATTGGCGATATAATGCGTATTCGTATCTTGAGTTCGCCCGGAGAGAATTTCATCGCCGATCACAAGAACGGCCGCCGTTATCGGCGCTGATTGCATCTTTCCTCTCCCTTAATTTACCCAAGAGAATATTTTTTCATCATTTAAAGCCGCATTCACTCCGGCTCCTGTGACTGCTCATGGATAACTTAATCAAGCTATCGACAATCACAAAATCCTTTATCAAAATATCTTATGACCTCTTCGAATTAGCCTTTGAGATGGATATAAAGATGTCGTTTCTTACCTGTCCATTAGACGACACGCTCTGGATCAGAATCTTTTTTTAAACTCTTGCTCTCCCGGAAGAGGGCTCTAACGTCAGATTTAGAAAAAGTCCTCAAGAACCCCAAGCTCCTTTAAGAGCTCAAATGAGCCGATCGACGCGGCTGAGGCATAATTTAGCCGCCCAACGCCTCTTTAGAGCTTGGATCACTTGCACTGGCGCCTTAAATCACTACCTTGACCTCGACATTCAGCCTTCTCACACCGACACAGGCCTCATGAGCTTTATCGATTCTCACCTCGCCCCAGCCAGCCGCAAAAGCGGTCAGATCAAACTCCACAGCGCTGAAGAATTTGAAGGAATGCGCCGTGTTGGACGTCTTGCAGGCGAAGCGCTGGATATGCTGATCCCCATGGTTAAACCAGGGGTCACCACACAGGCGCTTGACGAGGTCATTTATGAATTTTCGCTTGCGCGCGGAGCCTACCCTGCCCCGCTAGATTATCGAGGTTATCGGAAATCAATTTGCACCTCGGTCAATCATGTTGTGTGTCACGGCGTGCCAGATCAGAAACCGCTGCGTGAGGGCGATATCGTCAATATTGACGTTACCTTTATCCTTGATGGTTGGCATGGGGATGCCAGTCGCATGTTCGCCGTTGGCGAAATTCCCCGCAAAGCGCAGCGCTTGATTGATGTCACTTATGAGTCGCTCTTACGCGGCATTGCAGCGGTTAAACCCGGCGCAACAACAGGCGATATTGGCGCAGCGATTCAGCAATATGCTGAGAGCGAGCGCTGCTCAGTTGTGAGGGATTTTTGCGGCCATGGCTTGGGGCGCGTCTTTCATGATGAGCCTAATATTTTACACTATGGCGTTAAGGGCCAGGGCGTTGAGCTTCGTCCGGGCATGTTTTTTACCATTGAACCGATGATTAATCTTGGAAAACCGCAAGTAAAAGTCCTCTCCGATGGTTGGACAGCGGTCACGCGCGACCGCTCGCTCTCTGCGCAATTTGAACATTCGATTGGCGTAACGGAAACAGGCGTGGAAATTTTCACCCGCTCTCCGCAAGGGAAAGACAATCCCAGCAACGCCAATTGACGGCCTTTGATTTATGCCGTTTTGCACCCCCAGCGAGACTTTGACCAAAGCTCAGAATGACGCCTCTTGCCTACCTTAATGATTACGCCGCTTATTGTCGCTACGGCGCTGTTCATGGAACAGCTCGATGGAACCATATTAGCGACAGCGCTGCCCGTAATGGCGGCGGATCTTCATGAAGATCCTGTCGCGCTTAAACTTGCGCTGACGTCCTACTTCCTCTCTCTTGCCGTCTTCATTCCGCTATCTGGCTGGGTCGCCGATAAATTTGGCGCGCGACATGTCTTTCGTAGTGCGATTGTCGTTTTTACGCTTGGCTCTATTCTTTGCGGATTCTCAAATTCACTTTTAACAATTATCATCGCCCGCAGTATCCAAGGCATGGGCGGCGCAATGATGACGCCTGTGGGTCGCTTAGTTCTTGTCCGCACTGCGCCACGACACGAACTCGTGCGCGCCATGGCCTGGTTGGCGATGCCGGCGCTCATTGGGCCTATTGTCGGACCGCCTTTGGGCGGATTTCTCGCAACCTATTTTGACTGGCGATATATTTTCTGGATCAATGCGCCGATTGGATTGCTTGGCGTAATCCTCTCTAGTTTTTTTATTCCACAGATTAAAGAATTAGATGTGAGGCCGCTTGATCTTAAAGGCGCGATCTTGTCGGCGCTTGGGCTCTCATGTTTGGTCTTTGGCTTCACAATTGCTGGCCGTGGCTTCGCCCCGCCACTGATTGACGCGCTGATTATTTTATCAGGCTTCTTTGCCTGTGGCGCCTATATCCGTCATGCGCGTGAAACGCCTCATCCTATTCTTGATTTAAAGCTTTTAGCCACGCCGACATTTCATGCGGCGATCTACGGCGGTTTTTTGTTTCGGATTGGGGTTGGCGCAACGCCCTTTCTCATCCCCCTTTTGCTACAAAAAGGATTTAATCTGAGCGCCTCTCAATCTGGCATGATCACATTTGTTGGCGCTATTGGCGCAATGGTCATGAAGACGACAGCCCAGCCAATCCTTAATCGATTTAGCTTCCGTCGCGTTTTAATCTTTAACGCCCTCCTCTCTTCGATCTTTATCCTTGCGAGCGCCTTTTATACCTCTACGACGCCTCACCTCCTGATCATGTTGATCATTCTGATTGGCGGCTTTTTCCGGTCTCTCGAATTTACTTCTCTTAACGCCCTTGCCTTTGCAGACATCACGCAAAAAGATATGAGTAATGCGACAAGTTTCACAGCCGTAGGGCAGCAACTCTCTCTTGCGACAGGCGTTGCAATCAGTGCGGCTGTCTTAGAAATCATGCGCGCGTCTCAAAGCAGCGGCAATCTTTCTGTTGAGGATTTTGCGCCAGCTTTTTCTATTGTCGCGCTTATTTCGGCTTGCTCAGCCTTTGTTTTTTGGCGTCTTCAACATGACGCGGGCGACACGCTCATCACGCGGCGCAAATAGACTTAAGCTTCCTTACCGCGAAATCCCAATGCGAGCACATAAAGCTCTGCTGAATCTGCCCGACTTGCTGCAGGCTTAACGTGACGCACACTCGCGAATTCTTTTTTTAATCGCGCAAGCACCTGGCCTTCTGTGCCGCCTTGTAAAACTTTTGCGACAAAAAAGCCCCCTGGCGCAAGAACGTCAAAGGAAAACTCAAAGGCAAGTTCAGCAAGCGCGACAATGCGTAAGTGATCTGTTTGTTTATGGCCTGTCGCATTTGCCGCCATGTCCGACATGACGCCATCCGCTTGACCGCCCAACATTTCTTTAATCAGCGCCGGCGCATCATCATCATTAAAATCTTTAACGGCAAAAGTGACGCCAGCTATTGGCTCCATATCTAAAAGATCAACGCCAACGACTTTACCGCGTCCTTCCTTTGACTTGACGCGGTCAGCCGCAATTTGCGACCAGCCGCCTGGGGCGGCCCCTAAGTCAACGATCCGGCCGCCTGGCTTAAATAAATGAAACCGCTCATCCATTTCTAAAAGCTTATAGGCTGCGCGCGAGCGATAGCCTTCTCTTTTGGCTCGCGCGACGTAGGGATCATTTAACTGGCGTTCAAGCCACAGCGTTGAAGACAAACTGCGCTTACGCGCCGTTTTAACGCGCGTCTTTAGCGAGCGCCCGCCCTCTCGGCCTGAGCCTTTATCGCCAGAGGTCACGCGCGCGCCTTATCTTTTGGCGTAAATAATCCATCCCCCTGACGCGTCATTTCAATATGTCGATCATGATAGGCCTGTAAGGTAGATCGATGACCAATAGAAATGATTGTTGTATTAGGCAGACGTTCACGCAGCATTTTATAAATTTCTGCTTCTAGATTTTCATCTAGCGCTGACGTGGCCTCATCCAGAAACAACCAATTTGGTTTTGCCAATAAGGCGCGCGCAATTGCAACGCGTTGCTGCTCGCCGCCTGAGAGGCGCTGTCCCCAATGGTTTTCTTCATCAAGGCGCGCGATAAAGGGGGATAATTGAGCCGCCCGCAGCGCTTCTTCGATTTCGCTGCGCGAATAACGCTCTAACTCTCCAGGATAAATAATCGCCTCAGCTAATGTGCCCATTGGGATATAGGGCCGCTGCGGCGCGAGCATGATACGCGCGCGCTCAGGCATAAAAATCGTGCCCGTGAGATGAGGCCATATGCCGGCGATGGCGCGAAACAGCGTTGATTTTCCTGATCCGGAAGGACCCGTTAATAAAACAGCTGGCCCTGGATTGAGATTAAGTTCCGCAACGCTGACAATTTGGCGTTGGTCTGGCAGCAAAAGCGCAAGATCGCGCAGTTCAATCGCAGAAGCAGCGCTTGGCGCAATAATCTGCGCATGATTTGCTTGCGCCTGCGCATGATCGATCGCTAAGTCAAAGGAACTTAGTCGATCCAGAACGGATTTAAAATTCGCAAGCGAAGTATAGTAATTGATAAAGAAGGTTAGCGCGCCTTCAACGCGTCCAAAAGCGCTTGCCGTCTGTGTCATCACGCCAAGCTGAATGCGCCCTGCAAAATAAAAGGGGGCTGTTATGACATATGGAATAATTGGCGATAATTGACCATAGGAGGCGGTAAAAGCCATGAGCTGTTTACGCTTAGTGACAATTAAAAGGTAATTCACCACAATTTCACTGAAGCGTTGATATAATGTCCTGCGTTCGGAGTTTTCGCCGGCAAGCAAAGCTATTTGTTCGCTATATTCTCGCAGCCGCGCCAAAGAAAAACGAAAATCCGCTTCACGACGCTGGCGGTCAAAATAGAGCTTTGTAAGCGAGCGCCCAATGAGATGGGTGATCAGCGTGCCTAAAGCCGCGTAGAGAAGAACAACCCAAAATAAGAAACCTGGCACGTGAATATTGGTGCCTGGCAGCGGATAATTCCCCGAGAGATCCCATAAAACATACGAGAACGAAACTAGAGAACTCACAGTTGAGATTAGTAGAATGGAGTATGAATAGATGCCATAGCCATCTTCGCCGCCGCTGATAAAACGATTGACGTCTTCAGCAATACGCTGGTCTGGATTATCCGCTTCGCCATCCGCTAGCGCCATGACATAATGCGTATGGCGTCCTAGCCAGCGACTTATGTAATGCTGTGTTAGCCAGCGACGCCAGCGAATAATCAACATGGATTGAACGACAAATTCAACTACGGCAATAGCGACATAGACAAAAGCCCAAGGCGTAAAGACGTAAAGAAGCTGCCACCAAAACTCTGCAGCATTTTTTTCTTGAATTGCGTTAAACCAATCTCGATTGAAAAAAGACAAGCGCACAGAAATGCCGACTTGGCCCTGATTGATCAAAACCAGAACAATAATCATTGCAATTGCAATTGTCCGCTCTTTCGCGCGAAAGGCGGGGAAAGGCCAAACGCGTCCCTCTCCCTGGTCTGGCGCATCAAAATAGAGATCGGCGATCCGCGTCATTTCCCGCACCACGCCAATCGTCGATACGCCATAAACAATGATGGAAAATACAGCGACAGTAAGCGCCATATTCTCAGGTGGCGTAAAATTGACTAACGCCTGCGGCCAAATCCCTTCTGCTTGCAGGAGACGAATAAAGCCAAAGATAATCGTTTCCGCCGCAAAGATGCAGGCGAATATTTTCATAAAGCTCGACATGCTTACGCCACGCAAAGTGGTGAAAGCGCACAGCGCGCAAGCAACCGCCAAGATAAAAAAATCTACATCGGATTTGTGGACGCCAATGATGATTGAAAATAGAGCAAAGACGGCGACGGCCGCACTTAACTTGCGCATTTAGATTCCTAAATTTATTTTGCGTTAATTTACATTAATCGCGATACGGCGAAAGGATACTGGACCTGGAGAGCATATTGTCCTCCTTGTCTGCAGCTTCAACCACCAATGGACGCAAGTGCGTCAGTCTTCCTCGGGAATGATCGGGTCGCCGTTGACATGCGCGACAAGAACGGGAGACGCTTTAAAAGTTAACACCCGACGCGGCGTAATGGTCGCCTCAACGCCAGTCTTTGGATTGCGCCCAATGCGCTCGCGCTTTGAGCGCACATTGAAGGTGCCAAAAGAACGAAGCTTAACGGATTCCCCGCGCAATAAGGCTTCACTGATCTCTTCAAATGTCGCATCGAGAATTTTACGCGCTTCCGAGCGCGATAAGGAAGGACAGCAGGCGTAAACTGCCTCGCGTAACGCTGCGCGGGTCAACGTGTTTCCAGGAGCGCTTTTTCTTACCATGGTCAATGAACGCTACAATCTTTTGCCGTGGCACAACAGATAATCAAACCGCTTTGCTTAAAACTCTTAAAAGTCTCAAGAGAGTAAGAGCTGATCATGAATTTATGCGCACATAATGAATGGAACGCGGCATAGTTGCGCATAATTTAACTGGATGCAAGGCCACATAGCCCTTCCGGCCCATTGAATTTGCGGGTTTTTCGTTAAAATCACCCGGCTTTAGTCAACAGGCGCGACGCCGCGCGGCGCGCTTAGATCGCCAATTTCACCCGATGTTGCGCAACTGGGATCATCGCCCGCACCTTACGGATACGGTCAAGGTCAACATGGGTTGAAACCAGGCCCGAGCCTTCAGACGCCTTAGCGACAACATGTCCCCAGGGATCTGCAATGAGGGAATTGCCGTAGGTAAAGCGGGTTTCATGTCCCGCCTTATGCGATCCCGTTTGGCCAGGGGCGCAAACATAGGCCTGCATTTCAATGGCGCGGGCGCGACACAATACCTCCCAATGATCCTTGCCTGTCACTAAGGTGAAGGCCGCAGGCAATGCGACAATGTCAACGGCCTGTTCCGCGAGCGCCTGGAAAAGATAAGGGAAGCGCAAATCGTAACAGATCGCACATCCAATTTTCACCCCTTCAACATCATAGGTCACGATAGAGTCGCCGGCTTTGAAAGCTGCGCTCTCATGATATTTAGCGCCATCCGGCGCCGTGATGTCGAACATATGAATCTTGCGATAGCGCGCTACTTCTTTTCCCTCGCGGTTAAAGGCGACGCTGGTGTTGTGCAAACGATCCTCAGTGGGAATCTTTTCCAAGATTGAGCCAGCATGAATAAAGACCTTGTGCTGACGCGCGAGTTCTTTGCACATTTCATAAGCGGGCCCACCGGGCAATTCCTCAGCCGCCGCGACTTTCTCTGCGCGCGAGCCGCCCATAAAATCAAAAACCTCTGGCAAACAGATCCAGTCAGGACGCTCTTGAACCACCGCTTGCTCAATCAGCTTACGCGCATTGGCGAGATTAACCGCCTTGTCGCTGATCGAATTCATCTGAACGAGCGTAACTTTCATTGAGGCGCCTTACGTTTCATGGGGTCAAAAGCTCGAGTGAGCTTTGCGACTTTTTACACTTTACGCAACCAAAGATCAAAGTCGTCAGTAGAAGGCGGCTTGCGGCGGTAAGTTTTGATCCAGGCGGCGATGAAACCAGGTCGCATAAAGCGCGGGCAAGAACAGCACGGTTAAAAATGTCGCGACAAAGAGACCGCCCATGATTGTGAGCGCCATAGGACCCCAAAAAGCAGATAGCGACAGCGGCACCATCGCTAAAATCGCCGCCATAGCGGTCAATGCAACGGGTCGCACGCGTCGCACGGTCGCGCCAATAATCGCCTCTCGATAGGTCGCGCCATCTTCAAGGTCTTGTCGAACTTGGTCGACTAAAATGATTGAGTTACGCATATCCATGCCTGAAAGCGCGAATAAACCAAGCATGGCGACAAAACCAAAGGGCGCATGCGCAAGGTTAAGCGCTAAAGACGCGCCAATAACGCCAAGCGGCGCGCTAATCATGACCAGTCCAGCGCGCGTAAAATCTTGCAGCTGCACCATTACAATGGTGAGCATCAAAAGCACGACGATCGGGAAAAGACTAAAGATCGACCCCTGACCCTTACCAGACTCTTCAATGGCGCCACCCATTTCCAGTCGGTAACCAGGCGGCAGGCTGTCGCGAATGGGCGTTAATTGCGTCCAAAGCCGGGTAGAGACGTCTGGCGCCTGAACGCCGTCTCTGACGCCGCTGCGCACAGAGATCATCATATTGCGATTACGCCGCCAGATGATTGGCTCTTCATGATCATAGACGATTTTAGCGACTTGAGAAACGGTAACGGGTTTGCCATCGCGCGTATAAATAACAATATCGCCCAGTTTCCCGAGATCTTTCCGTTCACGGGCGATAGCTCTAACAACAACTGCAACAGGATCAATTCCGTCGCGCAAAGTTGTAACTGTAATGCCTGAAATCGCCATCTGCAGCCGATTAGAGACTTCCTGCGGCGTGACGCCTAGGAGTCGCGCGCGGTCTTGATCAATGACCAAGCGCACGCTTGGCGTTTGCTCATTCCATTGTAGATGAGGGTCAAGCGCGCCTTGATCTTTACGCATGACATCGCGCACTTGATAGGCGATTTCACGCACCTTGATCGGGTCTGGACCAATGATCCTAAATTGAATCGGCAGGCCAACGGGAGGGCCGTAACTGAAGCGTTCAACTCGACCGCGCGCCTGCGACACCGCTCCCAATGCCAGAGCTTGCTCTAGTTTTTTCTTTAATCTTTCGCGCGCCTCTACATCCTTCGCAACAATCACAATCTCTGCATAGGCTTCATTCGGTAATTGAGGATTGAGCCCTAGCCAAAAACGCGGCGGTCCCTGACCGACGTAAGTTGTATAAAAATTTGCATCCGGGTCATCTTTTATCAACAACTCAGCTTGTTTCGCCGCATCAAGCGAAGCAAAAATCGACGAGCCTTCCGGTAATTGCAATTGGAAAAAAAGTTCAAGCCGCTCGGCATAGGGGAAGAATTGTTTTTGGACGATAAAAAAACCGCCGCAAGCAAGAAGAAAAACGCCAATGGTTCCACCAATGACGCGCCGGCGATGATCAACAGCCCATGTCACAACTTCACGCAAGCGCAAATAGGCTGGCGTTCGATAGACATCTTCCGGGTCATGACGCAAATTATGGGACGCAAAATCTGGAAGCAGCGCCACGCCGATATAAGGCGTAAAAAGAACGGCGACGAACCAAGAGGCGATGAGAGCCACAAATAAAACCCAAAACATCGAGCCTGTGTATTCGCCAACGCCAGAACTTGCAAAGCCTACCGGCATAAAGCCTGCCGCTGTAATCAAAGTTCCCGTCAACATTGGAAAGGCTGTTGATTTCCAGGCAAAAGTCGCAGCCTTAATCCGACTAAAGCCTTGCTCCATTTTCACCATCATCATTTCAACGGCGATGATAGCGTCATCTACAAGTAAGCCCAATGCAATAATCAATGCGCCAAGCGAGATGCGCTGTAAGTCGATGCCCATCACATTCATAAAAATAAAAACGATCGCCAAGACGAGCGGCACGGAAAGCGCAACGACAATGCCGGTGCGAAATCCAAGCGAAATAAAACTCACCCCCAGCACAATCACCAAGGCCTCAAGGAAAGAGCGTACAAATTCTTTGACTGCTCCCGCGACAACCTTTGGTTGATCAGCGATCTGATCAATATCGATACCAAGCGGAGTTTGCGCTCGAATCTCGTCTATCGCGGCTTTAATATTCTCGCCAAAACGCAATACATTGGCCCCTTTGGCCATGACAACGCCAACAACCATTGCTGGAACGCCATTGTAGCGGGCGAGAAATTGCGGGGGATCTTCAAAACCTGAGTAAATATTCGCCACATCTCCCAGTCGGATCACCTTGCCGTTTGCTTGAATAGGCACTGCCGCAATTGCGTTATCGCCCTTGAGCTCCTCAGTGACAATCACACGCACGCGACTCGTTGGCGTTTCAAAAACGCCAGCGTCAGAGACTGTATTTTGTTTGGCGAGGGAGTCGAAGATCGCTTGTGGTTCAATGCCGAGATTTGCAATTTTTGCTTCGCTAAATTCGACGTAAATTCGACGCGGCTGCTTGCCAACGACATCAATTTTTGTCGCATCAGGAACCTCAAGCAGCTTTTGCCGCATGCGCTCAACAACCTTATCGAGCATTTGGTAATCAACGCCTTGACCGCTGATTGCGTATAAAACCGTATCAACATCGCCATATTCATCATTGACATTGGGGCCAATGACGCCTTGGGGCAGCGCAGCTTTCACATCATAGAGTTTTTTTCGCAGCTGATAAAAAAGCGTTGGCACTTCTTTAGCCGGTGTTGAGTCTTTTAAGACGATCTGCATCGCCAAAAAACCCGGCTTAACGTAAGTTTCTATTTTATCTAGAAAGGGTAATTCCTGGATCTTTTTTTCAAGAACTTCTTCAAGTTGATCACGCATATCTTTCGATGTTGCGCCAGGCCAATAGGCGGTCACAACTGCAATTTTAATCGTAAAAGAAGGATCTTCCGCGCGGCCTAATTTGAAATAAGACATGGCCCCGGCAATAGCGATTGCAATCATCAGAAACAGCATCAATGTCGGTCGCCTGACCGCCCATTCTGAAAGATTCAATCCAGACAAATAGAGGCGCTCCTAAATTGGTCGACCAATTAATCGCACTTTTCGACCTGCTTCTAGCTTATGCACGCCAAGCAAAACAATTTGATCTCCTTCTTTAACGCCTGTCACATAAGCGCTATCCGTCTCATACCGCACGACCTTGACTGGAAGCAGCTGCACGCGATTATCTGCGTCAACCTTCCAAAGCGCTGGACCGCCGCCTTGATTAAACAAGGCGGATAAGGGAACACGGGCAATTTGTTGCGCGCCAGGCAATGCAATTTCAAGTGTCGCGCTCATCCCAAGAGCTATGGCGCTGTCTGGATCAAGGATGGAGTAACGGGCGGCGAATGTGCGCGTTTGCGCATCGGCAGTTGGACTGAGCTCGCGTAATTTTGCTGGGTAATGTTTGCTTTTATTCGACCAAAGCGTCAGCGTTGCGACGCCTTGAGCCGCCTGCTGCGAAAAATCTTCGGGCAAGGACACAGCCGCTTCAAGTTCATCCGTATGCGCAACCCGAATTGCTGTTTGTCCAGCAGCGACCACTTGGCCAGGCTCTACAAGCGTCGCGGTGACAACGCCATCATGATCGGCGCGCAGCGTCGCATAGTCGAGGGAATTGCCTGAAAGTTCCAGCGCCCGTTCAGCGCGCTGAAGTCGACCACGCGCCTCTTGGGCAGCGGCGCGAACGCGATCAACCGCCGCCTGCGCAGTCCATCCATCCTTATGCAAGGTCAAAGTCCGCTGCTCGTCGCCCGCCGCTTGAGCAAGCGCCACTTTGGCCGCGGAATGCTCCGCCTCAGCCTGTTCTTTTTGCAGGCGCAAATCCTTTTCATCCAGCAGCGCTAACGGATCTCCCAATTTGACCCGTTGCCCCACCTGAACATAGCGCTTCACGACCTTTCCTAAAACGCGAAAGCCCAAATCAGACTCTACCCTGGGTCTGACGGTTGCAACAAAATCGCGAAGCTGGCCCTGAGCGGTCAGATGCGCCGGCTCAGCAAGCACAGGTCGATCAGCTTCCGTATCCGCATCATTTTTGGACTTCCCGCAGCCCGACAGCGCGCCGCTGGAGAAAATGGCCAAGCCAAGCAGGATCAGAGCGGATGGAAACCGACGCTGTTTGTATACAATATTGGTTTTCATAGCGCCACCCAAACGCCTCTGACCTGTGATGGGACAAAGGAGGAAACAAGAGCGTTAGTCACCGCCCGACAGTCGCGTCAAGATCCTGGGCAAATCTAATTCTGCGGGGCAATATTTTCATTGCTGCAACGGCGCAACTCCGGCAATGAAAGATTCCCCTCGATTGGGGTAGACAGCCCTTGCGAGAAGAGGGCAATGACACAATCTTGAGGACGAGAAGCAATGTGGATCGCGCGGCGGGCTCTCGCGAGCCGCCGGCCACATTTGCCAGACAAGGCCGCTTCGGGGCCTAAATTTCGCGCGAAAGGGAAAAAATTATGGGTAAAATTATTGGCATCGACCTTGGCACGACAAATTCCTGCGTGGCCGTTATGGAAGGCTCGAGCCCTAAAGTTATTGAAAACGCCGAAGGCGCCCGCACAACGCCATCGATTGTCGCCTTCACAGAAGATGGCGAGCGACTGGTTGGCCAACCGGCAAAACGCCAAGCGGTGACAAATCCGGACAAAACCTTCTTTGCGATCAAGCGACTCATTGGCCGCACCTTTGACGATCCGATGACCAAAAAAGATATTGGTCTTGTTCCTTACAAAATCGTCAAAGCAAATAATGGCGACGCCTGGGTTGAGGCTTCTGGCAAGCAATATTCTCCCTCACAAATATCGGCTTTCATTTTGCAGAAAATGAAAGAGACGGCTGAGGCGTTCCTTGGACAAAACGTTACCCAGGCCGTCATCACTGTTCCTGCATATTTTAATGACGCACAGCGACAAGCGACAAAAGACGCTGGCAAGATCGCCGGTCTTGAAGTTTTGCGCATTATTAACGAACCAACTGCGGCGGCGCTGGCCTATGGCCTCGATAAAAAGCAAAATGGCACGATCGCTGTTTACGATTTGGGCGGCGGCACCTTCGACGTTTCCATTCTTGAAATCGGCGACGGGGTCTTTGAAGTTAAGTCAACGAACGGCGATACGTTCTTAGGCGGCGAAGACTTCGATAACCGGATCGTTGAATATCTCGCGGCTGAATTCAAAAAAGAGCAAGGCATCGATCTAACCAAAGACAAGCTTGCCCTACAACGTTTGAAGGAAGCTGCTGAAAAAGCGAAAATCGAGCTCTCTTCAGCAACGCAAACAGATATTAACCTGCCCTACATCACGGCGGACTCCTCAGGCCCTAAGCATTTGACGCTGAAATTAACCCGCGCAAAGTTTGAAGCTCTGGTTGATGATCTTATTCAACGCACGGTTGAGCCTTGTAAGAAGGCGCTGAAGGACGCTGGCCTATCCGCTTCTGAAATTGGTGAAGTGGTTCTTGTCGGCGGCATGACGCGCATGCCGAAGGTTCAAGAAGTCGTCAAAGAGTTCTTTGGCAAAGAACCCCATAAGGGCGTCAATCCAGACGAAGTCGTTGCAATCGGCGCAGCAGTGCAAGCTGGCGTATTGCAGGGCGATGTGAAAGACGTCTTGCTGCTTGACGTTACGCCGCTGTCGCTTGGCATTGAAACGCTTGGCGGCGTTTTCACCCGCTTGATCGATCGCAACACCACAATCCCAACTAAGAAAAGCCAGGTCTTCTCAACAGCTGAGGATAATCAAACTGCGGTCACCATTCGCGTATTCCAAGGCGAACGCGAAATGGCGGCGGACAATAAAATGCTGGGGCAGTTTGATCTCGTCGGCATTCCTCCCGCTCCTCGCGGCATGCCGCAAGTTGAAGTAACTTTCGACATTGACGCCAATGGCATTGTGAATGTCACGGCAAAGGATAAGGCGACAAACAAAGAGCAACCGATCCGGATCCAGGCCTCCGGCGGCTTGTCTGACGCTGATATCGATAAGATGGTGAAAGACGCTGAAGCGCATGCTTCAGAAGATAAGCAACGTCGTGAATTGGTTGATGCAAAAAATCATGCTGAAGCCTCCGTTCACGCCGCTGAGAAGTCTGTGGCTGAGTATGGCGATAAAGTCTCAAGCGCCGATAAGAGCGCCATTGAGGCTGCGATCGCCGCACTCAAGAGCGCATTAGAAGGCGAGGATGTCGAGGCGATTAAAGCAAAGACAACCGAGCTCGCTCAGGCTTCCATGAAATTGGGCGAGGCGATGTATAAGGCCCAGCAGGCTGAAGCCTCCAGCGAAGCAACGGGCGATGCGCCAAAAGATGACGTTATTGACGCTGAGTTTAAAGACGTCGGCGACGACAAGTAACGTGTAACTGGGACTAGTTTAAATTGTCCCGGTGCGATAGCCACAACGCAACCCGGCGCGCATGCGCCGGGTTTCGTCATGTTTAGTCTGTGCGCGCTAAGCTGCGTCTTTGATGTCTCATCGGCATCAGCTGCAGCGCCCCGCCAAAGATGAGTGAATAAGAAAAGCGATGGCCAAACGCGACTATTACGAAGTTCTCGGCGTCACTCGAACCTCAACAGAGACCGAGATGAAAATCGCCTTTCGCAAAGCGGCGATGCAATGCCATCCCGATCGCCACCCTGGAGATAAAGACGCGGAAGTCAGATTCAAAGAGCTAAATGAAGCCTATCAATGTCTCTGCGACCCACAAAAACGCTCAGCCTACGATCGTTTTGGCCATGCGGCCTTTGAACAAGGCGGCGGCATGGGCGGCTTTGGCGGCGGCGAGGGCTTTGGCGCCTCCATGTCGGATATTTTTGAAGATCTCTTTGGCGATGTGATGGGACGCCGCAATCGCTCAGGCGGGCGCGAACGCGGATCTGATTTACGCTACAATATGGAAATCACGCTTGAGGAAGCCTACGGCGGTAAAGCGGCGGCGTTGAAGATCCCAACTTCGGTAACCTGCGAACCCTGCACAGGCACCGGGGCCAAATCCGGATCCAAGCCAAAAACTTGTAAAACATGCGGCGGCCAAGGACGCGTGAGAGCGCAGCAAGGATTTTTCGCGATTGAGCGCACCTGCCCAAGTTGCCAAGGCCGAGGAGAAATCATTGATAATCCCTGTTCAAATTGTAGCGGCACAGGACGTAAAACGATTGAACGCGCTTTATCCGTCAATATTCCTCCTGGCGTAGAAGACGGCACGCGCATTCGTCTCTCTGGAGAGGGCGAAGCGGGATTAAGAGGCGGACCCTCGGGCGATTTGTATATTTTTCTTTCTGTAAAGCCGCACCCTTTGTTTCAACGCGATGGCGCCGATCTTTACTGTCGAGTGCCCATCTCAATGGTGAAGGCGGCGCTCGGCGGCGAGATTAGCGTTCATGCGCTCGATGGCTCTGAGGTAAAACTGAAAGTTCCCGAAGGCGCACAATCCGGCAAGCAACTCAAAGCTAAGGGCAAGGGCATGCCTGTCCTGCGCGGCCGCGATTACGGCGATCTTCATGTGCAACTGAGCGTGGAAACCCCACAAAAACTCACCAAACGCCAAAAAGAATTACTCGCCGAATTTGAACATGAATCCTCTCACGATACGCATCCTGAGGCGATGAGCTTTTTTGCCCGTATGAAAGAATTATTTGGGAAATAAGCGATTTCTGTTTAAATGCCTCAAGGCTCTATCATCCCGCATTAAAACACCACCGAAACAACGAAAGCATTCGCCGTGCAGCAAAAAAAAAGCTCCCTTGCAGATAGCGCCCGTTTTATTCGTCAATGGGTTGAAAATCCGCGTCTCATCGGCGCCGTCTCTCCTTCCGGCCCTGCATTGGCGAAGGCGATGGCAAGCTATGTCGATTTAAAAAAAGAAGGTCCGATTATCGAATTAGGACCCGGCACCGGCCCCGTCACACAGGCGCTTCTTGCACGCGGCATTGCGCCAGAGCGTCTTGTGCTTGTTGAATATGAGCAAGGCTTCTGTCACTTGCTTGCTGAGCGCTATCCTGGCGTTCAGATTGTTCAAGGCGACGCTTATAGTTTAAAAAATACACTCCAAAATAAATTATCTAGACAACCCGTCACGGTTGTTTCCAGTCTTCCCCTGCTCGTGCGCCCAGAACGCGATCGCGTTGAATTGTTGCATCAAGCCTTTGAGTTAATGGGGCCCGACGGTCTTTTTATTCAATTCACTTACGGCTTAACAAAATCGCCAATGCCTATGCACGCTCATAGCATTAGCGGGGCTTATGTGGGCAAGGGCTCAGCGCCAATCCTCCTTAATATTCCACCGGCTAGAGTATGGCGCTATCGAAAAGCTGGCCATGGCGGTCAGCCTGCGTCATGATCAGCCAAGCGGAACGCGATCGCTTAATCGTTGCGCTTGATGTTGAGGATGTTGCGACAGCCCGCGCGCTGACACAAAAACTTAGCGAGACAGTTACATTTTATAAAATTGGTTTAGAGCTAGCGTATGCCGGCGGCCTAGAACTTGCGCGCGAACTCAAGGCGCAAGGCAAAAAAATCTTCATCGATTTAAAGCTGCATGACATTGGCGCAACTGTTGAACGCGCTACGCGACAAATCGCGCGATTAGACGTCGACTTTCTAACTGTGCACGCTTATCCTCAGACAATGACTGCAGCGCGCATCGGCGCTGGCGCAAAACTGAAACTGCTCGCCGTCACAGTCATGACCTCCTATGACGACGCTGACCTTGAGGCTGCAGGTTACGCCTTTGGCGTTGAGGCGCTGGTTACCCGTCGAGCGTTACAGGCGCGCGCCGCAAATATTGACGGGCTCATCCTCTCCCCGCTTGAACTCGCCGCTATACGAGCCTGCGTTGGACCAGACATGTTGCTTGTTACCCCGGGCGTAAGACCCGCAGGGGCCGAATTGGGCGATCAAAAACGCGTTTTGACGCCCGCACAAGCAATTGCCGCCACAGCCAACCATATTGTCGTGGGACGGCCCATCACGCGCGCCCAAGATCCCCGCGCCGCGGCGGCCTTGATCGTTGAGGAAATTGCTTCAGCTCGGTGATTTAGCTGCTTAAAACCCCGACGAGGCTTTGCCAGCGCTAACGAGCTGCTGTAGGACTGCGCCATCAGGCGGGTTACCGCCCCTTAGTTGAGGCTCCCGCGGCGACATGATGGACATTGCCGACACAAGTTCGGGCAAAACCCACCGAGACGAAAATTTCCCTGTCGCATCGATCCTTCTTGCGCCGCGTCATCGCGCGCCTGTTCTGGCGTTTTATGATTTCGTTCGCGCAGCAGATGATATTTCCGATCATCCAACGCTCAGCGGTGATGAAAAAATAACGCTGCTTGACCGACTCGAAGCCGCACTGATGGGCAAGGGTCCCGACGAAGCCGTAGCAACGCATTTGCGCGAGATCTGTCAAGAACGCAATCTTGACCGACAACATGCTTGCGATCTTTTGATCGCTTTTCGACGCGACGTGACAAAACTGCGCTATGACGACTGGGATGATCTGATCGACTACTGTCGTTATTCAGCTATGCCGGTGGGCCGATTTGTACTCGACGTGCATGGCGAAGATAAAGCGCGCACATGGCCGGCAAATGACGCGCTTTGCGCAGCGCTCCAAATCATCAATCATCTTCAAGATTGCGGGAAAGATTACCAAATGCTCAATCGCGTCTATCTTACGCGCGATACGCTTGAAAAGCACAATGCGCATGTAGAGATGCTAAACGCGAAAAGCGCGTCACCAGAGCTGCGCGCAACGATTGTTGAGCTTAATCATAAAACAAGAAAATTACTCGAAACCGCGCAGCCTTTTGCAGATTTAATTTGTGATGCGCGTCTGGCGATGGAAGTTGGCGCTATTCATTCTTTAGCACAAAAACTGATAACGCGCCTCGACGTCGCCGATCCACTTAGCGAAAAAGTCCATGAGGATAAGATTGGCTTTGCTGCGACAGCAACCAAAGGCGCATTGAGCGCTTTATA
>OMIO01000083.1 GCA_900299115.1 Methylocystaceae bacterium
ACCTAGAAGTTATCTTTTAATCAGCAAAAAAAATCGTTTTCAATTTCTTATGTTTAATAATTTGTTCTTACGCTAATCATGCATTTTTAACCGTGCGATGTGTTTGACATAGATTTATTAGATTTTTTCCTCGTTGAAAATCAGCAAAGGTGTTTATAAAAGCTGATCAAATTCTTCAAAGAGAAACGTTGATGGCGGATTTAATTGGCGCATTGGATCAGGGTACAAGTAGCACGCGTTTTATTGTCACAAATATACTAGGAGAAGCGCAAGGGTATTGCCAAAAGGCTCATTTACAAACTTATCCAAAGCCCGGCTGGGTTGAACAAAATCCAATTACAATTTTGGAAAATAGTGCATTAGTAATTCGATCTGCGCTTCAAACATCAGGCATAAGTATTCAAAATATATCTGCAATTTCAATTACCAACCAACGTGAGACGACAGTGCTCTGGGATCGGACCACTGGTCAGCCTCTATCGCCGGCTATTAGTTGGATGGATACACGAACACATCAGCAAGCCAGAACTATAATTGAAAATGGCTTGAGCGCTCTTATCCGTAAGAAAACTGGCCTGCCAGTCGCAAGCTATTTTTCAGCCTTCAAATTATCTTGGATTTTAAATCAAGTACCCGGGGCTCGAGAAAAGGCTTATTGTGGAGATGCGATATTCGGGACAATAGATTCTTGGATAATATGGAATCTTACAGGTGGTACGAATGGTGGAAACCATTTTACAGATGTAACAAATGCCTCGCGTACTATGTTGATGGATTTGACTACCTTGAATTGGGATCATGAATTATTAGAAATATTTAATATTCCTGAAGTCTGTTTGCCCACGATTCTTCCCTCTGTTTGTAGCTTTGGGATTTGTAAAAAAATTCTTCCTGGCGTGCGAATAGCTAGTGTGATGGGAGATCAGCATGCGTCTATGATTGGGCAAGCGTGCTTATCGTCAGGCGATGTGAAAAATACCTATGGCACAGGGTCGTTTGTTCTCGTGAATACAGGTGAGAAGCCTTATACGTCACGCCATGGCTTGGTGACGACCTTGGCTTACCAATTTGACAAACAAAGACCTATTTATGCATTGGAAGGTTCAATAGCAATTAGTGGATCGCTTATTCAATGGCTGCGCGATAATCTTGGTTTAATAAAAGATATAAGTGAAATAGAAGATCTCGCTCGAAGCGTTCAAGATAATGGCGAGATTTATTTTGTGCCGGCTTTTTCCGGCTTGTTTTCTCCTTACTGGCGAGAAGATGCGCGAGGCATAATTGATGGATTAACGCTTCATACAAATAGAGGGCATATTGCGCGAGCTGCGCTTGAGGCGGTGGTGTATCAAACACAGGATGTATTAGAGGCAATGATGGCCGATACGGGTATGACTATTCATGAATTAAAGGTGGATGGCGGTATGACGGACAATAGCTTATTGATGCAGTTTCAAGCTGATATTTTAAATGCTCCAGTAGTTTGTTCAGCTGCGGCTGAGACGACAATCATGGGCGCTGTCTATGCCGCGGCTTATGGTATAGGGGCATTCTCGTCTTTGGAGGAAATAAAGACTTTGTGGAAACAAAATAAACGTTATGAACCAAATATGAAAAATGATCAGCGGGCGGCACTCTTAAAATCTTGGCATATCGCTGTAAAAAAATCATTCACAGCAGTAATGTGATAATTATAGAATTATTCAAATTCTATAATCCTCCTATTTTTTTCCGCATACGTCTCAACAGCATCTAAAATTTTCTGTAATTCTATTATCGAAATCGTCTTGGTATTATCAGGGGCATCCCAGAATTCTATTTCATCTAATTTAATAATGAAATTTGAGTTATTTTTAGGTTCATCATTAAGGGGTTCTAATTGTATGGTTAGGGTTCGATTGAAGTAAAATACCTTCAAGGAATCTGTGGTTGCTATAATATTTATTGATGATTTTTTAGATGCCATGGCAATGTCATTCTAACTTAAAAGATTTGCTTTTTCTGCCGCTTTTTTCATTAACGTTGGCAAGCCTGTTTTGGGAAGATCTTCAAGAGAGATCCATTTTTTATCTAGGTCTAATTTTAAATCGGAGCGTGTGCTTGCAATAAATACATGCGATTCACAGACAAAATGAGTAAAGATATGTTTTATTAATCCATCAAGTTTCCGCCATTTAATTTTACAGGGCGCGTAGTTAAGCATTTCTTCTGGTTTTGTGTCTTGTTTGAAGGGAGATGTTGGAAATATGAACATTCCTCCAAATATTCCATGATTTGGCTGTTTTTGGATTAAAATATTTCTATCACGTTTTAATATAAAAATTGCAGTCTGCCTTTTAGGTTTTTTTGGTTTTATTTCCTTGCGTGGGTAAAGGTGCGTCTTATTTTGTTGAAAAGCTGAGCAATAATTTTTTATTGGGCAAATTGTGCATTGTGGATTTTTAGGTGTGCAAATAATAGATCCTAGGTCCATGAGCGCTTGTACAAAATCGCCTGGGCGTGTTGATGACACAAGGAGTTGAGATTTTTCAATAATTAAGGCTTTGTTTTTTTTGGGGGGTGTGTCAATTGTGTGAAGTCGTGCTATAATCCTTTCAACATTTCCATCGACCGCAATGCACGGGTTGTCAAAAGCAATGGCCGAAATTGCTGCTGCTGTATATGGACCTATTCCAGGTAGCAATCGTAATTCATCTTCTGATTTAGGGAAGGATCCCTGATTATGCTCGTATATTTGGCATGCGCATGCATGTAGATTGCGTGCACGGGCATAATATCCAAGCCCTGCCCAAGCTGCCAGAACCTCTTCAAGCGGTGCTTGAGCCAGGTGACGTAAGGAAGGCCATCGTGCAATAAAGTTTTGATAATATGCTGTGACCGTGGCGACCGTGGTTTGTTGCAGCATTATCTCTGACAACCATACAGAATATGGGTCAGAAAAGCTTCCCCGCTGCGCTCTCCAAGGAAGATTGCGCCCATGGTTATCGTACCAGCTCAAAATTCTGGCGTGAATCCTCTTCGAATCACTCGTTTTATTGGGCTTTCTAGAAAGAGTTTTCGGTTTTATCATAGCCGGGGTGATAGGGCCTGGATGTATCGGTTAGCAAGAGCTTCACAATAATAGAAAGTCACATGAGTTCGAATTTGACCTTCAAAGGGGCCGGGGCCCGATCTTTAGCTGATTATGTACTTCGACAGATAGATCCCTTGATCGCGCGTCGGGGGTTTGGAGAGGGGTCTCTCTTGATGGCGTGGCGAGAGATTGTGGGAGATCAATTAGCTGCCATTTGCGCTCCAGATCAGATGAAATGGCCAAAAGTTCCGGTCCATTCTCAGTCCGCTAGAATTAAAAGCCCGGCAACTCTTGTCTTGCGTGTTGAGCCAGGATTTGGATTACAGGTCCAGCACCTCATGCCTGTTATAATCGATCGAATAAATGCGCATTTGGGCTGGAGGTGTGTTGATCGGCTGGTAATGCGCCAGGATCCCCTCAATAATCAGGATTATGGCGATGGCCTGCAACCAGAAAGAGGCGCAAAAGTTCAAAGCAGACCAGTAAATCTGGAATTGAGCGCTGAGGCTGTAGCGGCTGGAGCAGGGTTCGCCGATCCAGATTTACGAGAGGCCGTGATACGATTGGGGCAGAACGCGCTAAGGGATAAGTCATAAAAAACAATAGATAAAACGGCTTATTTTCAGGAGAGTTGAAGGGCTTGCAATCAGGGTCATGAGCTTTTAGGTTCGCGCCGCTCTGTGCCGCCATAGCTCAGTTGGTTAGAGCACCAGATTGTGGATCTGGGGGTCCCCCGTTCAAGTCGGGGTGGCGGTACCAATTCTCTCAGAATAATGAGATCGAATGTGGCTGGTGACGCTAGCTACAAAATGTCTGGGCGGCGTGGGCTTGTCCTAAATTGAATTAAGATATGCTCTATGTAAGGATGCTCTTGAGTAGAATTTTTGTATAAATATTAATAACTCTTTTTAAAAATAGCTTTATTAAATTAATCAGTATTTTTTTAAATAATGGGCAGCTTAAAACGAACATAAATAGCTTATTCCTGTGCATGGAACGGATTCAAGTAAGTTGTATAGTA
>OMIO01000084.1 GCA_900299115.1 Methylocystaceae bacterium
AATTATGATAACTCAATCCTGACCCAATAATTAAAACCCCAGCGTCTCTGAGCGCTGCGATAGCGCGACCTGCTAAAATATGGGCTTGTGGATTATATCCTCTTTGTAACGACATCTGATAAACAGGCACATTCGCTGCTGGATACATTACATAAAGCGGCACAAAAGCCCCATGATCAAAGCCACGCTGAGCGTCTAATTGTGATGGGCAGTTCGCTGCATGAAGCAGTTCATGAGTTTTATGGGCAAATTGAGATGCGCCTGGCGCTGGATAAATAATCTCATAGGTTTCATCTGGAAACCCATAGTAATCATAAAGCATCGAGGGATGATCGGAGGCTAAAAGATTAAAACTCGCCTCTTCCCAATGAGCTGATATGACTAATACGGCCTTTGGCGTCTCTTTTTGTTCAGCCGCAATTGATATTAATGATTTTTTACAAATTCTGAAAACGATTACGACAATCAGAGATCCAAGGCCAAGGACCGCCGCCATGAGAGATAAAATAAGATGGAAAACTGTTCATATTTATCTTTATTCAACTTAGCTGAGTTTAATGGTCAATTTAAAAATTTTTCTGACGTTTCATTTAAAAAAACACAGATAGTCCTAACATAATGTGAAAATACCAGATGCATTTCACGCTTCTTTTTTACCCGCAAGCGATGTAAAAATCCTCAGCAACCTAATCATTCATTGATTTATTGATGCTTCAGCCTTAGCGCGAATCTCAGAAATCGCAGTAGCATAATTTTGAGCTGTAAAGATCGCTGAACCTGCAACGATTGCTCGCGCTCCAGCGGCCGCTGATAAGCCCACAGTATGGACATTTTCGCCGCCATCGACCTCGATAATCGGATTTAGGCCACGCTCAGCGCATAATGCGCACAGTCGCTTAATTTTTGGCAGCATTTCGGGTAGAAAATTTTGTCCTCCAAAACCTGGATTAACGGTCATCACCATAATAACATCGCAAAGATGGAGGACATATTCAATCAGCTCGGGCGGACTTGCTGGATCAATCACAACGCCGGCTTTCTTACCCAGCTCTCGAATTTGTGAGAGTGTGCGATGTAGATGAATTGTCGAACTTGGTTCAGCATGCACCAATAAATGATCCGCACCCGCTTTCGCAAAATTTTCAAGATAGCGCTCTGGTTCAACAACCATTAAATGAACATTGAGCGGCTTAGTTGTTACGCGACGAATAGCTTCAACAACGAGTGGGCCAATGGTGATATTAGGAACAAAGCGGCCATCCATCACATCAATGTGGATCCAATCAGCGCCAGCAGCCTCAACGGCGCGCACTTCTTCGCCCAATCGTGTAAAATCTGCCGAGAGGATGGACGGGGCGATGAGGATGGGCGAAGCTGAAGCAGTCATTGGCAATGCATTATGCTTGAAGATTTTTATGAGAAGTTACATTCTCCTCAACAACAGCGCGGTCAACGAACCAAAATAACTCTCCTGTCGGGCGTATCTGCGCTGCTGGAACGAGACTCTGGCCCGTCTGAATTTCTTTAAAAATTTTCGCCTTTTCTTTGCCTGCGACCAAAAAAGCCACGCGACGCGCGCTCTCGAGCGCTGGATAGGTTAGCGTAATGCGAACTTCGTCCCGCCCATGGGGGACGCAAGCAACCCATTTTTTACGTTCGGTTAAAACTGGCTCGCCTGGTAAAAGTGAGGCTGTATGGCCGTCTGGCCCAAGCCCAAGCAAGACAATGTCAAATAGGGGCCGAGACGGATCGAGAGTTGTCGCACCATAAATTTTTTGCAACGTCTCAGCATAACGCGCGGCCGCCATATCAGGGTCGCCATCAACTGGCACAGGAAAAATATTTTCTGGCGGCACTGGCGCTTGAGCTAACATCGCGTCACGCGTCATTTTATAATTACTATCGGGATGATCTTGCGGAACAAATCGCTCATCCCCCCAAAACCACAAAACGCGGCTCCAGGGAAAACGATCTTTAAATTCTGGCGAGGCAAGGAGTGTGTAGAGCGTCTTAGGCGTTGAGCCGCCAGAAAGGGCAACGCGAAAGTCGCCGCTGGAGCTCAGTGCGGCTTGCGTCATCCACTCTGCAGCATAGCTCGCAAGACGCAGCGGATCGTCGAGAACCTCAATTTTACCCAGCATCTCAGCCATCCCGCTTATTCGCTCGCAAGGTTTAAAACGATATTCTCCATAGCCTTGGCGAAGCCTTCGTCATTATAAGACTCTGTTACAGCACAGGCCTTTGCCTTAACTTCATCCGAGGCGTTGCCCATGGCGATTGAATAGCCAGAACGGGCGAACATCAATATATCATTGCCGCCATCGCCAATCGTAACGACTTCTTCATGCGGCACGCCAAGATGCGCCACATGATAATCAACGACAGCGCCTTTATTGGCTGCGATATTTGTGATGTCGAGATAATAGCTTTGTGATCTTGTAGCTGAAACCTGTGCGCCAAACAGCTTCCGCGCCTCGTCTTCGCATTGGCGCACGCGATCAAAGTCATCGCTTACCCCAACAATTTTAGCGACCTGATCTAAATGATCCTCAAAATCAGCGATGACTTTTGGATCAAACTTAACGGCCCAAGCTTCATGTCGAACATGCGGCCCATCCATATCGCCAACAAGCCAATCTTTGCCATTGAACACCCAAACATCAAGTCCATATCGACGAATAAGCTCAATCGCTTGACGAGAGATATCTGTCGAAAGCGTTTTTTGTTCAAGGATCTTGAAATCATGCGTGACAAATTGACCGCCATTAAAGCCGGCCATTGGCGTCACAAGTTCAAGCGGATCTTGTAGCATCGCCATTCCGCGCGGCGGTCGACCGCTGGTGACGGCGAACTTTATGCCAGCCTTATACAGCGCCTGAACGGCGGCGCAGGCGCGAGGCGTTAACACCTTATCTTGCGTAAGCAGCGTGCCATCGACGTCAGAGACTACAAGAGAAATCTTACGCTTCTCACCCATCGATTTCCCCTCTCGACATGTCAATTAAGCTAATGGGCGCCAACTCCGTCCATCGCGCGCCAAAAGTTCATCCGCCGCAGCGGGTCCATCGCCGCCTGAAGAATAATTTGGAAAATCCGCTGGCTTATACTTGGCCCATGTATCTAAAATCGGCTGCACGGCTTTCCAGCCCGCAATGACATTATCCTCACGCTTAAACAGCGTCGCATCGCCAATCATACAATCATAGAGCAATGTCTCATAGCCTGTGCCATGCGTCATTTTGAAATATGTCTTAT
>OMIO01000085.1 GCA_900299115.1 Methylocystaceae bacterium
CCGCGAAGCAACTGTAAAGGGGCATCATTGAGATCGGCATTGAAGTCGCCGCAGACAGCGATCATCGCCTGTGGATCTTGATCGAAAATTGTTTCGCACAGGAGTCTTATTTCTAACGCCTGTCCCTCTCTTTTCATTAGAGCGATAAATTGTCCCAAAATCCATGAACGATTAGATCCAAGACCGCGGACTGTAATTGTTGGTACGGGTCGCGGGGCGCGAAGATGAGAATTTATAATGTGAAGTTTATGTCCATTTGGGAGGCGTATTATGGCGTAAAGGCTGGGACGATCCCATTTAATAGTTATTGCGGGCGGATCGAGGCCATCATCGCTTGGTGGACGCCATTCCCATTGCGGCAGTACATTATGATAAATCTGTTGATGTTCTTCTATGGGCCATCGACTGAGGATAACGAGATTATGGACGTCGGCGGGCGCCAGGGTCTTTGGGTGATGGCTGGATGCGACAAAGAAATTTTCATAGGGTGTTTGCGCGCGAAGGTGGTCGAGCGCTTCTAAAGTTCGGGGGCTGTGCTTGTGACTTTTTTGGCCATTTACCTCTTGAAGGCAGATAATATCGAAGTCTAGCTTAGTTAGGAGGGGTTGAAGAATAGCTCGGCGCTTTGAAAATAACTCCTCGCGCCGGGGCGAATAGTCCAGATGTTCAAGATTGAAGGTGGCAAGTCGCATGGTTAGCATAGGCGATCATTGCGCATCTTGCCCTAATGCGCCAGAACTCATAAAAATCCATCCCTTTGTCCTGATCCGAGCATAAGGGAATGCGCTCGATCTCGTTTTGAAATCGGGTCACTATTAATCGTTATTCGCTGGGAGAATCGACGCCGTGTCCATATTTGACGGAATCCCCTTCTTTAAAGGGTTAGATACTAAGCGCATTGCGAAATCTGAGCGTCTTTGCCAGCGGAAACGCTTTAGTGAAAATGAATTGGTTGTGGACTTTGACGATGTATCTATGGACGTCTATTTCATTGTTGCTGGCGATGTCAGAGTTCTCAACCGAACCGCGGCCGGCAAAGAGATTATCTTAGGCGATTTTCATGCGGGAAATTTCTTTGGAGAAATGGCCGCAATTGACGCAGCGCCTCGTTCGGCGAATGTGACGGCGCTGACAAATGCAGAAGTTTTGATCGTGCCGCCTGCTGTTTTCTGCGAGATTGTCTATAGCGAGCCGCAAATATGTGAACGTTTGATGCGTATTTTTACTGATCGGGTCCGGCAGCTCAATGCTCGCTTATTTGAACGAAGTGTTCTTGATTTGCGACATCGCCTTTATGCAGAGCTTCTGCGCATGTCTGTTGTGCGACAAGGCGCTAAAGATCAATCCATTGTTTCCCCGCCACCATTTCAGCATGATTTAGCAGCGCGTATTGGATGTCGACGAGAGCAAGTTAGTCGAGAATTAACTGCAATGATTGAGGATGGCTTGTTAGAAAAAGCGCGGGGTGGACTTGTTTTGCCGCGTCCAAAATTACTGCAAAAACGCATTCAAGATGCGATGAATGAGGTGGAGTCAGGCTAGTTTCCTCAAGATTTATGGGAGATTTTTTCCTTCTTTGGGTATGTGATAGGCTCACCTTTCTCACGATCGCCATTTTTTAAAACAATGAGGATCCCGCACAAAATGACGTTTGTTTACGCATTGGTTTAATAGAGTGGTTTTATTTGGATGTTTGCAGGTCTTTAATCGATGACGCGAGTGAGAGTTGAAAAATTTTGGCGCGCTATTGCAGCCTCACACAAAGAGGACGCATTTGACATTTTGTCGTCAGGATATGCTGATCCAAAACGGGGGTATCATAATTGGAGCCACTTAGAGGATCTTTTGACAAAATTAGATACTCTTAAGCAATTGGCGACAAGGAAAGATCTTCTTATCGCGGCGATATTTTGGCATGACGCGGTTTTTGTGACCTATGAGCCAAATGGCGCGGAGCGGCCCGATTCCGTGAATGTGCGCGCAAGCGCCGCGCTCTTTGAGGAATATTCTTTATTTCCCCCAGCGGATACACAGGCTGTTTGTGAGTTGATATTAGCGACGACAACGCATCTCAGCGCGCGCGCGTCAGAAGGTCGCTATAGAGGGTTCTCTCAAGATTTCGATCTTTTTTTAGATCTAGATTTATCTTCGCTTGGCGCGAGTTGGCCGGTTTTCAGGGAAAACCTTGATCAGATTCATTTTGAGTATTCTTTAACGCCTCTGGAAATATTTTATCAAGATCGGTTACGCATGTTTGAAAAATTCCAAGATTGCAGCGAGAATTTATACCGCCTCAAAGAGTCGCGCGATTTATGGCTTGCTCAAGCGCAAGAAAATATTAAACGTGCCCAAGCTGAATTGCTTGAGTTATTGGCAAAATAAAACGGCGCCATAAGGCGCCGTTTGTTTCTTTCGTTGACTTTACTTTAGTAATTATAAGCGCGTTCGCCGTGATCAGTAATATCCAGGCCTTCACGTTCTTGATCAGTTGCTGGACGTAACCCAACGACTAGATCTACAAGTTTGTAGATGATCGCTGATCCAACGCCTGACCAGATCAGCGTTGCGGCAACTGCTATTCCTTGAGCTTTGAGCTGCGTCACCAAATTATAGACGCCCGTATAATCGGTGAGATTGGTGTAATCGGTTATACCAATCCCCCCGAGCTCAGGATTAACAAGAATGCCCGTCGCGAGCGCTCCGGTAATGCCGCCAACGCAATGCACGCCAAAGACGTCGAGCGCATCATCATAGCCGACGGCTTTCTTCACAACATCAACGAAAAACACGCAAATGGGGGAGACGACGAGACCAAGCACAATTGCACCCATTGGCCCTGCGTAACCTGAAGCAGGCGTCACTGCGACAAGGCCAGCAACGGCGCCTGTGATCATGCCAAGCAGGGACGGCTTTCCTTTAAGGATCCATTCCGCCACCATCCACGACAGCGTTGCGGCTGCCGTCGCCACCATCGTATTAACAAAGGCAAGTGCGGTTGTGCCATTCGCCTCTAGATTTGAGCCTGCGTTAAAGCCAAACCAGCCAACCCAGAGTAGCGAAGCGCCGATCATTGACATCGTCAAGGAGTGTGGCGCGAAGGACTCTCTGCCAAATCCTACCCGGCGACCAACCATGATAGCGCCAACCAGTCCGGCGATGCCAGCGTTGATGTGCACAACGGTGCCGCCAGCAAAGTCAAGCGCGCCTTTAGCGGCAAGCCATCCGACAGAGGCGTTAATCCCGTCAAGTTTTGCTTGCGCCGCTGCTTTTTCGACATCAGTTTTTGCTGCAGCCAGCTGTGTTGCCGCATCAACTAAAGCGTTTGGATCCGCGATGCCCCAAACCCAATGCGCGACTGGGAAATAGATAATCGTGACCCAAAGCAAAACAAAAAGCATGATTGCTGAAAACTTCATTCGCTCTGCAAATGCGCCAATGATCAATGCCGGCGTAATCATAGCGAAGGTCATTTGAAACACCATGAAGGCGTATTCAGGGATGACATGTCCGGGTGTGAATGTTGGCGCAAGGGAAGAGCCGGTAACCCCTTTTAGGAAGATCTTATTCAATCCGCCGATATAAGGGCTAAGCGATCCGCCATCGCCAAAAGCGACGGAATAGCCATAAAGCGACCAGATAACGCCAACGAGCGCAACGATTGCAAAAGTTTGAGAGAGTATAGAGAGCATGTTTTTCGTGCGCACCAGGCCGCCATAAAACAAAGCTAGGCCAGGTATCGACATCATTAAAACAAGAAGACTTGAGGTTAGCATCCAGGCTGTATCGCCCGGATTGGGCGTTGGGTCATTACCTGCGATAGCGGGCGAGGCCAGCAATAAAAGCGCTGTTCCCGCGATCAGCGAAGACGCTGTAGCGCTTCGGGGCAGAAGAACTTGCATTCGGTTAGCTCCTGAAATTTCGCGAGAGGGGATTAAAGGGCTTCTGCATCGGCTTCGCCGGTGCGGATGCGAACAGCGCGATCAATGGGCGCGACAAATATTTTGCCATCGCCAATCTGGCCAGTGCGCGCAGTCGAGGCGATCGCTTCAACAACTTTATCAGCAAGCGCTGCGAGCACCGCCACTTCCATTTTTAATTTTGGCAAGAAGCTGACGGCATATTCTGCGCCACGATAAATTTCTGTATGTCCTTTTTGACGCCCAAAACCTTTAACTTCTGTAACAGTCAATCCGTGCACGCCGATTTCGGTTAGCGCGTCGCGCACCTCATCGAGCTTGAACGGCTTGATGATCGCTGTGACGATTTTCATCTGCCAATCCCGTGTTATTGTTTGCTGGTTGTTTCGCATCGTCTAGAATCTGATCCGACGAGGCGGCTGACGCAGCTTTGGTTTGAAGGTGCGACCGCACCCACGGCTGAAACGTTTCAAAAGCCGTGCCAACGCCGTAATGAGATAGAAGATCTAAAAGATTTGGCCGCAATCTAGGCCGCTTCTTCTCTAAATAATTGATTTTTTTGATATATAAGCGATTAGCTCAAATGAGGGCGATGGCTCAATTTAAAAAGCAAGTCTTTAATTGCTTAATCCTTAGGCTGATGCCTAATTTCTAGCGCGAAGGCGAATGAGGCCCTCTTGCGCCACTGACGCCACCAGATTGCCGTTACGCGTGAAGATCTGCCCTCTGGTTAGGGCGCGGGCATGGCCGGCTATTGGACTTTCTTGCGCATAGAGCAGCCAGTCATCCACCCGAAACGCATTATGCAGCCAGAGAGCGTGATCCAGACTAGCGACTTGCAATTGGGGATCAAAAATTGTCCGCCCATGCGCAAGGAGCGCTGTATTGAGCAGCGTCATATCAGACAGATAGGCAAGGAGCGCGCTGTGGAGCGCTTGATCATCAGGTAAGGGACCGCGAATACGAAACCAAATACACTGCTCAGCGCTTTTTCTTTGTTGAGGAAAGAGCATTGTTTCTGGTGCGACGATGCGCATGTCGAGTGGACTTGGTTTTTCAAGCCAAAGTTTTGCGGGTTCTGGTAAGAAAGCGCGAAATCGATCAACAAGCGCATGCATATCATCAAGCGTTTCTGGATCAGGAACGATGGGCGCCGCCATTGCATGGGTTAAGCCCTCTTCGCCTATTTGATAGGAAGCTTCTAACGAAAAGATCGTTAACCCATCCTGCGTTGCCGTACATCGCCTTGTTGTGAAGCTTTTACCGTCTCGAATGCGGTCAACTTGAAAATCAATTGGCTTTTTGGGGTTGCCTGCAAGAACAAAATAGCCATGCAACGAGTGGGCATGTCGATCTCTGCTCACTGTTCGCGTCGTTGCAACGAGCGCTTGCGCAATCGCCTGGCCGCCATAGACCTGTTTGCCGGCGCTTTTGGGGCTATAGCCGCGGTATCGATCTATGCCGATATCTTCGAGATCGAGCAGAGAAAGAATTTCAGTTGCTGGAAATTCTGAAGGCGCGCTGCTGGTCAATCGATTTTGCGCGCTTCTTCTGGCAGCATGATTGGTATGCCGTCGCGGATAGGATAGGCGAGTTTTGCGGATCGTGAAATTAACTCTTGCCGCGTGCGATCATATTCTAATGTTGTCTTGGTCAGTGGACAGACAAGTATTTCAAGTAAGCGCGGATCGACCTTTGTTGTTTCTGGTTCTGCGCCGCCGCTTATATTTTCAATTTGATCAGAATGGGTCATGTTCAAATTCCACGTTAGGGCATGAGAGTAAAGAAGTTCTATTGGCCTTAATGCCACTTTGTTGTTTCTCTGCCGCGCTCAGCTAGATCCATTTTTGCCAGTGTGATGAGCGTTTCAGCGCGAGTTTTAAGATCAATCGCTTCTATCAACGCTTGTTTTTCATTAGATCCAAACGGACACATCATTGCAAGCGCATTAACCAGTGTTTCAGTTGGAGCGGCGTCAATGCTGCCCCAATCAATTTCGAGGTTGGATGCTTCAGCAAAGGTGCGCAGCATAGAAATCATGCCAGCGCGGTCGACAGAATTTTCACCAGCCCCAGGAAGGAGGTCTGCGGAAAAACGCAAATAGTCTACCTGAAAGCGACGATAGGGCGTTCCAGCTGTAACTTCTTTTAAGATGCTAAAGCGAGATACGCCGCTGAGAGTGATTAGATAGCGACCATCCCCTGTTTCAACGAAACGCGTGATCCGTCCCACGCAGCCCACGTTAAAAAGCTCACTCAAAGCTGTTTCGTGTTGTTGAGGTTGAATCATGCCAATCATTCTATCCGAGGCGATCGCGCTTTCCACAAGCGCAAGATAGCGTGGTTCAAAGATATTGAGCGGCAATTCGCTGCGCGGCAATAGAACGGCTCCCGCAAGCGGGAAAATTGGGATGATTTGAGGAATTTCCTCAATTGTTCCAAAAGGACGGTTCAAGCTCATTGCCGCGCATTCTTTCCTTATGAAAAGAGCAGGCCGGAGAGTTTCCGGCGCGCTTGAACAGCCGCGCTGTCCATCGGCCCCCAGGCCTCAAAAAACTGCACAAGTTGTTTTCGAGCTCCATCATCTTGCCAATTACGGTCGCGCCGAATGATTTCAAGGAGGGCTTGCGCGGCTTCGTCCCGCTTATTCTCGGCGTTAAGGGCAAGTGCGAGATCAAAGTAGGCTTGAAAATTATTGGGATCTTGCTGGATTTTGCGTTGGAGTTCGTTTGTCTGCCCAAGATCGGCTGCGCGTTCGGCATTGGCGATTGCGGCAAGAACTGAGGCGACATCTAGATCTTTATGCAAAGACTGAGGAAGACGCTCCAGCAAAGCTTTAGCTGAATCGATTTGTTGCGCTTCAATATAGAGGCGGGCAAGAATTGCGAAAGCTTTTGGATCAAGCGGTTCTTTACTCGTTAGTTCCGCAAGCAGGGCGTGCGCGCCAGCGATATCGCCTTGTTTGATCATTTCTTGCGCTGCGCTGAGTAGGTCGGCGTTATCTTCAATAGGACCGATTAAGCGCTCCAAAAAACCTTTTATTTGATCGAAAGGCAGCGCGCCGACAAAGCCGTCAACTGGCCTGCCTCGTTGAAAAGCGATTACTGCTGGCGCAGAAGCAATACCAAGTTGATCGACGATTGATCGTCCTGAGGCGATGTTCAAATGTGCAAGACGAAGTTTACCTTGGGCGGCGTCAATTAGGCGCTCTAGATGAGATTTAATTTCTTTGCAGGAGGCTTGCGTTTCAGACCAGATATTCACGATCACAAGCTTACGCAATGACTCTTCGAGCACGTCCTGTCGAAAACGCGCCTCTGTCGTCTCGATAATTTCCTGAGCTGGTGGCGTCGGGGGCGTGTCGGCCATTTACTCTCCTCAATCGGCTTGTTTGATAAATGTTAGATAGGCCGGGCGCCTACCAGCAGCTATTGCTTTGGCTTCATATTTTGTTTGGGTCCAGTTTGGCCAGGGGCGGCGCCAATCATCCGCTTGAGCCGCCTTCCATCTAAAGGCGGCTGAAGCTTGTAATCGGGCCAATGTCCAGGCGGCATAGTCGTCTATATCAGTGGCAAAGCGCAATTGGGCGTTGGGTTGCATGACGCGGGCCAATCGGCTGAGATTATCTCGAGATATGAAGCGGCGCTTTCGATGGCGTCTCTTTGGCCAAGGATCAGGATAGAAAAGATAAACGCAAGCCAGACTTTTCTCCGGTAAGAGATCCAAAATTTGAGCGGCGTCGCCTTGGTGGAGAGAAATATTTGTTAATCCGCGCGCGTCTATTTTTGACAGGAGTTTAGCGACGCCATTTGCGAAGGGCTCGCAGCCAATAAAATCAACTTCCGGGAACAAGCTAGCAGCTTCTATTAAATGTTCTCCGCCGCCAAAGCCAATTTCAAGACGTGTTTCGCGGCCCTCTCGCAATTTGATGGGGCTGGCGAGATCGATCAAAAGCTTTGGCAAAAGCGAAGTCATTAGGTCGCTTTGCCTCTGGCGCAGGGCTTTGCCCTTGGAGCGTCCATAGAGTCTGCTGCGCGCGGCGATCTCGTTTGTCATTTTCAATCAAGATTTGAAGTGACTATGGCCGGGCAAGCCCGGCCATAGTGAGGCGTAGATACTTGTTGCGACGATCAGAAATGTGATTTTAGCTGATCGACAAGGTCTGTCTTTTCCCATGAAAACCCGCCGTCTGAATCCGGCGTGCGGCCAAAATGGCCATAGCTGGAGGTGCGGGCGTAAATTGGTCGGTTAAGTTGCAGATGCTCGCGGATGCCGCGCGGGGTCAGTCTGATGAGTTGCGGCAGCAGGGCCTCAAGCTTGTCCTCCGGCACCTGTCCCGTGCCGTGAAGATCGACGTAAATGGAAAGCGGCTCGGCAACGCCAATGGCGTAAGAGAGCTGCAGCGTGCATCGATCGGCGAGGCCGGCGGCGACAACATTTTTTGCCAGATAACGGGCTGCATAGGCAGCAGACCGATCAACCTTAGTTGGATCTTTGCCAGAGAATGCGCCGCCGCCATGAGGCGCTGCGCCGCCATATGTGTCCACAATGATCTTGCGTCCGGTCAGGCCAGTATCGCCGTCTGGACCGCCGATAAAGAATTTGCCGGTTGGATTGATATGCCAGACGGTATTATTTGTGATCCAGTCTTTTGGCAGCGCTTCCCGAATATAAGGCTCAGAAATACGACGGATGTCGGCTGGCGAGAGATTTTCATCAATGTGCTGATGAGACAAGACGATTTGCGTCGCTTCAACTGGCTTGCCATTTTCATAGCGAACAGTGACTTGACTCTTGGCGTCTGGCCCTAAGCCTTTTTCCTTGCCGCTGTGGCGCGCATTCGCAAGAAGCTCAAGTATTTTATGAGAGTAATACAGCGGAGCAGGCATTAATTCGGGGGTTTCGCGAACAGCATAGCCAAACATAATGCCCTGGTCGCCAGCGCCCTCATCCTTATTGCCGGCGGCGTCGACGCCTTGCGCAATATCGACTGATTGCTCGTGCAAAAGAACTTCTATGTTTGCAGTGTTCCAATGAAATCCATGCTGTTCGTAACCAATGGCGCGGATTGCTTTACGCGCAATTTCTGCAATCCGTTCGAAGGGAATATGAGGGCCTCTCACTTCGCCAGCAATAACAACTCGATTTGTTGTGCATAATGTTTCTGCAGCAACGCGAATGGCATAAGGGTCAATGCCGGCTTTTACGCCTTCGCGAAAAAACTCATCGACGATTTCATCGGAAATGCGGTCGCTCACCTTATCAGGATGACCTTCTGAAACGGACTCGCTGGTGAATAGATAGTTTTTGCGGGTCAAGTGACGACCTCCCAATTTCCCTAGAGTAGGTTGATGGATCGCCGCGTGAATTTAGAAACCAGGACGGGGTTAAAATCACGCTTGAGGCGAAATTTACGCGTTACGCATGTTTCGCAGATCGACAAATAGGCAGGCTGCGAAACCAAATAGCAGAAATTAAGGAAAATCCTCTGCCAGCCGCCGTTCGTTTCGTCAAGCTACAACAGGGAAGGGCGTTCTTTATAGAGAACTCCTGGCGGAGAGCCTCTGGGGCGAGGCGTAAAGGCTGTGAGAAAAATCTGCGTCCCCTGGCGTGACTTCCTCTCAGCTAAGATGAAAAATTATAAAGGTTTGAGGGACTTGGGTGCGATTACGTCAGGCGCGCGAGGAGAAAGCTAACCCCCAAGAGAAGCGCAAAGGCCCAGCCGCCAAAATGAGCAAATAAGGGAGCTGTCGCGGGGCTGGGCAATGCGCCATCGATCAGGCCTGCAACCCCAAGCGGCAGAACCTTCAAAACACGCCCATAGGGGTCGATTATGGCGGAGATGCCGGTATTTGCGACCCTGATTAGGGGCAGGCCTTCCTCGATTGCCCGCAATCGCGCCTGGGCGAAATGCTGATAAGGACCAATCGTTAGACCAAACCATCCGTCATTTGTGACATTGAGCAGCCATTGAGCGGGTGCAACGCCATTTATTTTCTCAACGACTTCGCCTGAAAAGACGGCCTCATAACAAATAAGCGGGGAGGCGGGCGGTAGCCCCGGCGCTGTTAAAATTCGTTTCTCGGCGCCTGCATGCCATACGCCAGGCGCTAAGTGGCTGAGACCGAGCGGCTGAAGAAATTTTTCAAGCGGTAAATATTCGCCGAAAGGCACAAGATGTTTTTTATCAAAAGCAGTAAGAATTCGATCGCTCTCAACAACCTCAATAGAATTATAGATTTCAGCTCGATTGCTTTTACTGTTTTCTTGCATGCGCGCAGCGCCAGTAATCAAAATGGCGCCTTTTAATCGTTGTGAGATTTCTGTGAGCGCTTGGGGTTGCTCTGAGAGAATGAATGGAAAAGCGGATTCTGGCCAAATGTGATGTGTGATTGATGAAAGGTCATTTTCTGATTGCGGCGGACCTTCGCCCGATAGTTTCAAGTAGTGTTCTAAGATAGCTGGTCCGTTTTCTGCGCGAAATTTTGCGTCTTGAGCAAGATTTGGTTGCATCAGCCGTAGTTTAATATGCGGCACATAGCTTGTTTGATAAAGGGCAAGTCTAATTACGCCAAAGCTCGTCATGATGATTGCTGTCGCGAGCGCAATAGCGAGGGGATAAATATTTTTTTTAATCTGATGGGGATGCGTGGGAGCGATCAGCGCTGGCGCAGCGAAGATGAGTGGCGTGATTAGATTTAAACCCTCTAGGCCGATGAGCGAAGCTGTTTGCGCCAAAGGCCCTGCGCCAGCGAGCGCCATGCCCAGATCATTCCAGGGAAAACCTGTTAGAATATGCCCGCGCATCCACTCAGCGCTGCTCAGGCCGATGGCAAATGCAAAAATACGCCATGAGTTAACGGACCAAAGCAACAAGGCAAGAATAAAACCGCACGCGGTAAAAATAGCAAGTAAAGCTGGGAGGCCTAAAACGGCGAAAGGCATAGCCCAAGCAAATTGATCAGCTTCAACAAGCAGGGCGGCGCCTAACCACCAAAGGCTGGCGACGAAATAGCCAAAGCCAAGCCACCATCCTGACGTTGCAACGTTTAGGATAGAGCGTAGTGAAAATTTCTTGTCATCCGCATAGGCTTGATCGATAAGCCAGAGGCCGACCATCATGGGGACGAACATTGCAGGCGTAAAATTAATTGGCGCAAGAGCAAGAGCGCCAAAGGCGCCAGAG
>OMIO01000086.1 GCA_900299115.1 Methylocystaceae bacterium
ATTAAGTATTTTTGATGATCAATCACTCTCTTAAGTATACGTAGGATTGGGACATTTCTTTTAGGCTCAGCCTTTAGCGTCATCCTGCCAGACGAGACGATATAAATCAAAACGGCGATCTCTAAGATTGCGGACAGTGCCATTTCGTCTCGCCCAATCCAGGTCTGATAGATCAAGGTCAGCCACTGCTATGGTTTCGACATTTTCTGTTGCCTCGGCTGCGATACCGTCTCTGGCAAAAGGAAAGTCGCAAGGCGTTAAAATACAAGATTGGGCATATTGCACATCCATATTTTCTACGCCGGGCAAATTACCAACATTTCCTGATAGAATTACGTAGCACTGGTTTTCAATAGCCCGCGCCTGACAACAATAGCGCACACGTAAATATCCTTGCCTATTATCAGTGCAAAACGGCACAAAGAACAATTTTGCGCCTTCATCGGCCAGTCTACGCGTCAGTTCAGGAAACTCAGAATCGTAGCACACCAAAACGCCAATAGGACCGCAATCTGTATCTATCGCGCGAATTTGATCGCCGCCCTTTATATTCCACCAATTTCTTTCATTTGGGGTGGGATGGATTTTTTCTTGTGTATGTACGGTGCCGTCGCGCAAAAAGACGTAAGCGATATTTCTAATTTCATTATCGGCAATCATTGTTGGATGCGATCCGCCTATAATATTGATGTTATAGGAGAGCGCCATTTCTCTCAACGCTTCAACAAAGGGTTCAGTCCATTTGGTAAGCGTTTCAATGGCTTCAATCGGCCCGATCCGTTTTTTCTCTAGCGCTAGGAGCTGAAGGGTGAATAATTCTGGGAAGACAACAAAGTCAGATTTATAATCCGAGACAACATCGACAAAGTATTCGATATTTGAGATGAATTCATCAAAACTGGATACTGCTCTTTGTTGGAATTGAACTGTGGCTACGCGCACCCAATCTTTTGGTCGGATTGCGCCTTTTACCGCGATGCTATCTTGATCAACATATGGATTGCGCCAGATCAGATGTGCGGCATAACCAAGACTTTCTCGGTCGCTCGGCAAATAATTTTTTAAAACGCCAATCGGTTCAAATCCATTATTGATTTGAAAAGTGATCACCGGATCTCGTATTTTTTGTTCCTTAATCGCCTCAAGATAGGCGTCGGCTGTTTTATATTCCTTCATCTTCTTTGATAGGCCTGGCATGCGGCCGCCAAAAACAATGCCTTTAAGCTCTAATTCCTCAGCAAGTCGCTTGCGCGCTTCATACAGTCTTTGACCAATTCTTAAACCTCGCCAGTCAGGATCAACGCAGACTTCCATTCCATAAAGCCAGGGACCTGACGGGTCATGGCGCGAGGCGTATCCGCCGCCCGTGATTTCCGCCCATTTATGTTTTGACAGCGCTGTGGCTTCGTCAATACGAAAGGTCGCTGCATAGCCAACAATCTTGCCGTCATAATCGGCGACAAACTGTCCTTGTTGAAAGACAGTTATTTGTCCCAATAAGTGTCCATTCGTGTAAGGCGTCATATTAGGATAAGCCCGACGCATCATTGCAATTATATCCGGCACATCGCTGCGTGTTGCATGCCGTATGATGAGCTTCTCTTTAGATTTAGATTGCTCAGCCTTATTTTTTTGTTTTTTCTGGATCGTCATTGTAATAGTGATCCTACCCAAAATGAAACTTCTGAAGCCAAGAAGTAAAAGAGCTTAAGTCGAGCTTAAATGCTGCCTCTTTGTTGCAAATTTTTGCTCTCGAGTAAAATTATAGTTTTTTACTGATCGGCGCGTCAGTCTTTATGAGCATTTAATTATTTTTGGGCTTCTTTTTCTCCTTTCTATCTGCGAGAATTAATACTGCTAGTTTTTAAGCTTTTAGCCTTTGAAAAGGAATTTTTATGGACGCGACAGAAATTTCATATCCAACCCAGGCTTTTATTAATGGCGCGTGGGTTCAAGCTGACGGCGGCGCGACTTTCCGGGTTGAAAACCCTTCTAATGGTGAGGTTATTGCGCATGTTCCAGACATGGGACAGGTGGAAACACGACAGGCAATTGAGGCTGCTGCCGCTGCTTTGCCAATTTGGCGTGAAAAGCCCTCTCTGGAGCGAGCGGATGTCTTGCGTCGCATCGGCCAGTTCATGATGGCTGATCAGGAACGCTTGGCGCGTCTCATGACATTGGAGCAAGGCAAGCCCTTGGCTGAATCGCGCAGCGAGATTGCATATGGAGCGAGTTACTTTGATTGGTTTGCTGATGAATGTCGCCGAGGTTATGGCGCAATAATCCCAGGTCCCTCAGATCGACGTTTGCTCGTTATTCAACAACCAATTGGCGTCGTTGGCGCAATCACGCCGTGGAATTTTCCAAATGCAATGCTCGCGCGCAAAATGGCGGCTGCCATAGCGGCAGGATGCACTGTAGTTGCTAAGCCTGCTGAGCTGACGCCCTTGTCAGCATTAGCGCTGGCTGAAATTACCCAGCGCGCCGGGTTACCCAAGGGTGTATTTAATATTGTTACGACAAACCAGCCCGCTCTGGTTGGTAAAGAACTGACACATAATCCGATTGTTCGTAAAATTACTTTTACGGGTTCAACAGTAGTGGGCCGCCTTCTTCTTAAGCAAGCCTCAGAGCATATTCAGAAATGCTCAATGGAATTAGGCGGCAACGCCCCCTTTATTGTTTTTGAGGATGCTGATCTAGATCGGGCAGTGACTGGAGCGCTATCGGCTAAATATCGCAATGCTGGTCAGGTTTGTATCGCTGCTAACAGATTTCTTGTTCACGCCTCAGTCTCAAAACTCTTTGCCGAAAAGCTTGCGGTGGCCTCTGCCAAGCTGAAAGTTGGCGATGGGATGGAAGCAGATGTTTCAATCGGCCCGCTAATTGATATGGCTGCAGTTGAGAAAGTTGAGCGTCATATTACAGACGCTGTAGGTCGTGGCGCTAAGATTGTCATAGGTGGGAAGCGTCATGGACTGGGACGTACTTTTTTTGAACCAACCGTATTAATTGATGTTTCGCCAGAAGCGCTCATTTTCCACGAAGAGACTTTTGGGCCGATTGCGCCAATTATTACATTTAATACTGAAGAAGAGGCGCTAAAGCTTGCAAATGCAACGCCCTTTGGATTGGCAAGTTACTTTTACACTCAGGATGTCGCGCGGATCTTTCGAGTTTCAGAAAAGCTCGAAAGCGGCATGGTTGGAGCAAACGAAACAACTATTTCAACCGCTATAGCGCCCTTTGGCGGCGTTAAATATTCTGGATTAGGACGCGAAGGTTCGCTCTATGGCATGGAAGAATATTTAGAGAAGAAATATATTTGTTTAGGAGGGCTAGGCTAGAAGATCTAAAAAAATTATTATGAATACAGACTCGCTTATGAAAAATTAGGTTTAATTTTTAATGGAAAGCGCCAGCTAAAAAGTTTTATAGCTCATGAGAAGTCTATTCTTTTATAAGAGATGAGAGCGTTTTTGGTTCTTCTCTAAATATAAGTGAAAGATCTGTCATTTTAGAAATAAACTTTGGTACGCATTTCGAGCATTGTTGGATGATAACCAGATTCATAAGTTGCTTGAGGATTCCAATTAAGAGGTGATTTTAGCGCCATGACATGAGTGGCGTTAAATTGGAACGCCACGCCATTGTCTGGATACCAATTCAACCCGCCGGTGATATTTTGCTGATAGCCTCCGTAAACTCCGGAATTTGCAATCATATTTTGGGCGCTGGTCATATAGGCTTGTGTTGCGGTGGATAGGGCTGCGCCAGTTTGATTAAGTGTCGCAAGTTGCAACATATTTGGCATGGTTGCGCCCTGATAGGGTCCGTTATTCATGCTTAATACGCTCCAGCGTCCAACCAGTCCCCACGCGCCCCAACCGCCATCGCTAAATTTGTCTTTAATTTTGAGCTGAGAAAATTCAGCGCCATTTTTACTGGTCTGATCATAGGATTGAGCTTTTTCTTCACCTGTAATCCACCATTCACCCATGACATAGCCGCCTTGCATGACGTAACGCGAATTTGCGGGCGAGATATAAGGGGCGCTACCTAAAGGACCATTGAGAGCAGGGTTATAGGTGCCAAATGTGCCTTGCTGTACGACAGCGAAGTTAGCAGCTTGATATGAATTACGATTGTAGTTAGCCATCATATATTCACCCTGGACATAGAGATTATGCCAGGAGGCGGCGGCTTCCAAACCAAGTTTTTCGATATTATTCACGCAGCGACCCGAAGCCGTTGTGGTCTGTACAGCGGGAGAGCCGTAGCCATAGGGTTGGGCAAATCTGCCACAAGATAAATCTGTAGCCCCTAGGAAGTTTGTGCCTAAAACATTCGCTTCCGAACCAATGCGATTGCCTGGAGCTAAATTGCGATCATCATTATAGGCCGTAGAACTATTAGGCTGATGAAAGCTTCCTGCTGCGCCAATATGAAGTAATCTATGTTCATCAAAGATCGGCGCCCATGTCAGTCGTCCCGTTGCTTCCCAATAAGCCCCTCCGCCATAGGGTTGATACCAGTCTTGTCCTGCTCCCGCTGCGCTCCCTAGAGCAGGATATTTATAAACATAATCGCCTGCTGGATTGCCAGATGACGTATTTACTGGCCGTGCATTTAAATCCTGGAAGCTGAGTGAATAAATGCCAAAATGCCCGGTCCAATTGTCTTTGCCGATAAGGCCAAAGGCGGCGCCCAAATGGCGATAGGGTGCGATGGCGTCAGAGGCCATGGGTCGTTCAATAAGATCCCGGTATTTAGATGACTCAACGGCCTCTAAACTAAAAGACTCATATTGGCTGCCAATTTTAAAATAGACAGGTTGCGCTAGCAATGCATGTGAGAGACGTTCATCTTGAAGGCCAATGAAGGCATCGCGCCATCCGCCCCAGAGAAAATTTCGATCAGTAACATAGCCGTTGACGACAGCATTTGGGGATGTTGCTGCATTAGTAAGATTTGTATTCCACAATTGGACGGTTGGGTTGGCGAAGTCATACTGCATCTTGTAAAACCAAGACTTCATCTTTCCTTCAACTTCTAAACGGGCTTGGCTAAATCCAACATTCCCATTCCAGCCATTTCCTGTAGGTCCGGCAATGCCGCCGCCATCTACAAAAAGACGACCGCCTATTTTAAAGGCATATTGTTTATCTTCTGTTTCAACAAAGAGGCCTTTACGCAAATCAACAAAAACTGGCGGAGGTGCGTTGACGCCATGAGCCGCAGACTGAGCGCCATTATTAACGTTTTTTGCTTGCGCAGCTTTTGCCTGTGCTTCCTTTTTATCTTTTGCAACTTGAGCTTCTAATTGCCGCAAGCGGGCTTTCAGCATAGCGATGTCAGAAGCTGTGTCTGCAGCAG
>OMIO01000087.1 GCA_900299115.1 Methylocystaceae bacterium
AAACGAGGCGCCGTCAACCAAAGGCACTTTGACGGCCTAGCGCAAAAATCAGTTTTAAGAGTACAGCCAAGGAGCGGCCCAGCATGGCCATTTATACGGTTCATTGTCCGCCGGTTTCAAAAGCTGCCACATCAGAAGATACATCGCGTATCGAAAAAATTATATTTCTACGCGATGGCTTTTCCTTGCCAGCTTTTTGCTTTGGGCCCTTATGGCTGTTTTGGAAGGGCGCTTGGATGATAGGAGTTCTATGGCTCATTGTAGCCAGTTTATGCAGTTACGCTTCAGTGAAACTTGGTGGTTCAACAGAGGCAGTTTTGGCAATCGGCTTTGTAGCTGCCGCCTGGTTTGGTTTCGAGGCCACGCATCTTTATGCGTTAATATTGGAACACCGCGGTTACATCACGCGAGATATAGTTGTTGGCGATACTGAAGAAGAGGCGGAAGAAGTTTTTTTTTCACGTTGGCGCAATCTTGACATGCTCACTTCTGGTCCGGAGCCGAATGCGTGGCGAGAGTCATTATTGATTTTGGATCAGGGAATTTGCACTCCGCTCGAAAGGCTTTTGAGCGCGCAGCGAATGAAACGCATGCAAAGACAGAGATACTTGTAACCAACGATCCAGATATTGTTGCAAAGGCTGATCGCGTTGTCTTACCAGGCGTGGGCGCTTTTGCAGACTGCCGTCGCGGCTTGATGGCGCTAAATGGGCTTTATGAGGCGTTAAGTGAAGCAACGCATCGGCGCGGACAGCCTTTTTTGGGTATTTGCGTTGGAATGCAGCTTATGGCGGCTCGGGGGTTAGAGCATGGTGAAACGCCTGGATTGGGCTGGATCGCCGGGGATGTTGAGGCGATAAAACCTGCCGATACTGCGCTTAAAATTCCCCATATGGGTTGGAATACGCTTGATCTCACCCGTCCACATGCTGTTTTTGAAAACATTGCTACGGGGGAGAATGGATTGCATGCTTATTTTGTGCATTCATATCATCTCATCCCCAATCATGCCGTAGATGTCCTAGCCTCTACGACATATGGCGGCCCCCTTACGGCGGCTGTTGCGCGCGATAATCTCATTGGCGTTCAATTCCATCCTGAAAAGAGCCAGGGGCTTGGTCTTGCGCTTATTGCTAACTTTTTAGGATGGCGTCCGTGATTTTATTTCCCGCAATCGATTTAAAAGAAGGCCAATGTGTGCGTCTCGTACAAGGCGATATGGCGCGCGCGACCGTTTTTAACAGTGACCCGGTTGACCAAGCGCTATCTTTTGAACAACAGGGATTTGAATATTTGCATGTTGTCGATCTCGATGGCGCTTTTGCAGGGGCGCCCCGCAACAGACAGGCGGTTGAAGATATTCTGCGCACCCTCACAATACCTGTTCAATTGGGTGGCGGCGTTAGGGACATGCGCACGCTAGCTGGCTGGTTAGATAAGGGGATTAGTCGCGTCATCATTGGCACAGCGGCAGTCAATGATCCCTCATTCGTTAAAGAAGCGGCGCGTCTTTATCCTGGAAAAGTTGCAGTGGGCATAGATGCGCGAGACGGCATGGTGGCTGTTGATGGTTGGGCGCGCACAACAAAAATGTCGGCGCTTGAGCTTGGTCGGAATTTTCAAGACGTTGGCGTTGCGGCGATTATTTATACAGATATTGCGCGGGATGGCGTGCTTATGGGGCTCAATATTGAGTCGACGCTTGCGCTCGCGCATGCTGTCTCAATTCCTGTTATTGCATCTGGCGGATTGGCTTCATTACGAGACATTGAAAGAATTTTACAAAGAGATTGTGCAAAGCTCGCGGGCGCCATTACTGGCCGTGCGCTCTATGATGGACGTCTTGATCCTGTTGAAGCTCTGACGCTTATTCGTCAAGCGCAATCCAAATCAGAGGTTCATGATGCTTACAGCGCGTGTGATTCCTTGTCTTGATGTCAAAGAAGGTCGCGTCGTTAAAGGCGTCAATTTCGTTGATCTTCGCGATGCGGGCGATCCCGTTGAATGTGCAATGGCCTATGATGCTGCAGGAGCAGATGAACTCTGCTTTCTTGATATTACTGCAAGCCATGAAAATCGCGGTATTTTACTCGATGTTGTTAGTCGAACTGCAGAGGCTTGCTTTATGCCGCTTACGGTTGGCGGAGGTATTCGCACCCTTGAAGATATTCGTCAGCTTTTGCTCGCTGGCGCCGATAAAGCATCAATTAATTCTGCAGCTGTTTTAAATCCAGATTTTGTGCGTGAAGCTGCTGAAAAATTTGGCTCGCAATGTGTTGTGGTTGCGATTGACGCGAAACGCGTTCAGCCTGGGGTATGGGAAATCTTTACGCATGGCGGGAGACGATCAACAGGAATAAATGCTGTTGAGTTTGCCAAAAAAGTTACAAGTCTCGGCGCTGGTGAAATTTTATTAACCTCGATGGATCGTGACGGAACTAAAAGTGGATTCGATCTTGAGCTTACTCGTAGCGTTGCGGAAGCCGTCGCCGTTCCCGTCATTGCTTCAGGAGGCGTCGGCAATCTCGATCATTTAGTGGCGGGAATTAAGCAGGGATGCGCTACAGCGGTGCTTGCTGCATCAATTTTTCATTTTGGAGAATATTCCATACCACAGGCAAAAAGACATATGGCGGCTGCTGGCGTGCCAATACGCTTGGATGGATTGGAGGCGCAATGAGCTTTACTCTTGATAGTCTTGCAGAATTGATTAAGTCGCGCCGTAACGATCATGCGTCAAAATCATATACCAAAAGTTTGTTTGATGCTGGCGTTTCACAAATTGCCAAAAAATTTGGCGAAGAGTCGGTAGAGGCGATCATTGCCGCAATTGAGGGAGATAAAAAAGCCCTAACAGCTGAGACAGCTGATGTGCTTTACCATTTACTTGTTCTTCTCGAGGCCAGAGATCTAACGCTTGCGGATGTTTTAAACGAATTAGAGCGCCGAACGCATCAGTCTGGTCTCACAGAAAAGGCTTCGCGTGGAGTTTCACGGTGACGCAGGCCTCTTCCTTTGAGTCTGGCGTTGCGCTCTCGCCTTATCGACGATTTACGCGCGAAGATTGGGCGCAATTAAGAGCCGATACGCCTTTAACCCTAACGATCGATGACTTATCCCGCATAAAATCGCTAGGAGATCCAATTTCACTTGAGGAAGTGATCGAGATTTATCTTCCTTTGTCGCGCTTGCTTGCGCTTTATGTCGCAGCAACTCAGGGACTTTTTAAAGCAACCCAACGTTTCTTGGGTGCGGAAGATGGTAAGGTGCCTTATATCATCGGCGTTGCAGGTTCTGTCGCAGCAGGCAAGTCGACAACCGCACGTGTTTTACGGGCGCTTCTTTCTCGTTGGCCTAACACGCCAAAAGTAGAATTGATCACAACAGATGGATTTTTATTGCCTAACGCTATACTTGAGCGTGATGGCCTTATGGAAAAGAAAGGTTTTCCAGAAAGCTATGATAATAAAGCTTTGTTGCGATTTCTGTCAGACGTAAAAGCTGGTCAACGTCAGGTGACAGCCCCGGTTTACTCCCATCTTGTTTATGATGTTGTTGAGGGTGAACGAGTTTGTATTGATCGCCCAGACATTCTGATCGTTGAAGGGGTGAATGTATTAGCTGCAAGAGCCTCGCGACATCCCCGCGACATTCCATTCGTTTCAGATTTTTTTGACTTTTCAGTTTATCTCGATGCGCCAGAAAATGTATTAGAGCACTGGTATATTGATCGATTTCTAAATTTGCGAGAAACGGCCTTTCGTGACCCGCGTTCGTATTTTCGTAAATATGCAGAGCTTAACGACTCTGAGGCGATCGCAATCGCCAAAAATATTTGGACAAGAATTAATCTTGAAAATTTACGTCACAATATCGCCAGCACGCGTTCGCGAGCTAGTCTCATTTTAACAAAAAGCGCAGATCATCATATTGAAGCTGTCGCCCTTCGGAAGTTATAATCGACCTCCGCGTGACGTGTGGTCGCGCGGAGATCTTTAGCCATAAGCTTACGCATTCCCTGCCGCTTTGAGGAAGAGCGGCGTATCTCGGTCCACTCGGCGTGTAGGTTTGCCGTCAATTAAGAGACCTTGCGCATCAGCTGATACGCTGACGCTTGCGCCATCGATGATTTCGCCAGCAAGCAAGCGTTCAGCGAGCGCGTCTTGAAGTTCTTTCTGCATCACGCGTTTAAGCGGTCTTGCCCCATAGGCCGGATCATATCCCTTATTTGCTAACCAATCTCGCGCACTATGATCCGGTTTTAGCGTGATCTTTCGATCCTCAAGCAGTTTAGCCAGCCTGAGGAACTGAATATCGACGATGGCGCTCATATCTACGCGTCTTAAGCGATGGAATAAGATGATTTCGTCAATGCGGTTAAGGAATTCTGGCCTAAAATGACTCCGCACGACATTCATAACCTCTGAGTGCACAGCGCTTGAATCCTCTCCATCCTGCTGCATCACCAGTAAATCCGCACCTAGATTGGACGTCATAATGATGAGTGTGTTTTTAAAATCGATTGTGCGTCCTTGACCATCCGTCAGTCGGCCATCGTCCAAAACCTGCAGCAGTATATTGAAAACATCGGGATGCGCTTTTTCTATCTCATCGAAGAGGACAACCTGATAAGGTCTTCGACGAACCGCCTCAGTTAGCGCGCCTCCTTCTTCATATCCCACATAGCCAGGCGGTGCGCCGATCAGGCGCGCAACAGAGTGTTTTTCCACACATTCTGACATGTCTAAACGCACCATGGCGGTTTCGTCATCGAATAAGAAACTGGCCAAAGCTTTTGTAAGCTCGGTTTTACCTACGCCTGTGGGGCCAAGAAAAATAAAGCTGCCGATTGGACGATTAGGGTCTTGTAACCCAGCGCGCGCACGTCGCACAGCCGTGGCGACCGCCGTCACAGCTTCACGTTGTCCAATTACGCGTTTGGCAAGCATATCCTCCATATGGAGAAGCTTTTCGCGCTCGCCTTCCAGCATCTTATCAACGGGTACCCCGGTCCAGCGCGAAATTACTTGTGCGATATGGTCGGCCGTGACAGCTTCTTCGACAAGCGCGCCGGTTTTTTCTTCCGTTTGAGCAAGCTTTCTTTCTAGTTCGGGTATTAAACTATAGGTTAGTTCGCCAGCGCGTTGATACTCTCCACGTCGTTGAGCTTGCGCCAATTCATTACGTAAAGTTTCAAGTTGCTCTTTAACTTTCTGTGCGCTGCCGAGCTTCTCCTTTTCAGCGCGCCATTGGCTTGTGAGCGCTGAGGACTTCTCTTGCAATTCCGACAGTTCAGATTCAATTTTTTGTAGTCGATCTTTTGACGCTGGGTCAGATTCTTTTTTTAATGCCTCTTGCTCAATCTTGAGCTGTATGATGCGACGATCATATTCATCTAATTCTTCTGGTTTTGAGTCGATTTGCATACGTAAACGCGATGAGGCTTCGTCAACCAAATCAATGGCTTTATCGGGTAGGAATCGATCTGCGATATATCGATTGGATAAGGTTGCGGCAGCGACTATAGCGGAGTCCGAAATCCGGACCCCGTGATGCATTTCGTATTTTTCTTTAAGGCCGCGCAAAATAGAAATTGTATCTTCGACAGTTGGTTCTTCTACAAAAACGGGCTGGAATCGCCGCGCAAGCGCAGCATCTTTTTCAACATGTTTGCGATATTCATCCAGCGTAGTTGCGCCAACGCAGTGCAATTCTCCTCTAGCCAGCGCGGGTTTGAGCAAATTCGATGCGTCCATTGCGCCATCGCTTTTGCCTGCGCCGACAAGGGTGTGCATCTCGTCAATGAAAAGGATAATGTCGCCCTCAGCGCTGGTTACTTCGCTTAAGACAGCTTTGAGCCGTTCCTCAAATTCGCCTCGATATTTTGCGCCCGCAATCAACGCGCCCATGTCTAAGGAGAGCAGCTTTTTATTTTCCAGAGATTCTGGAACGTCTCCATTGACGATACGCAAAGCGAGGCCTTCGACGATTGCCGTCTTGCCTACGCCAGGTTCGCCAATCAATACGGGGTTATTTTTAGTTCGACGCGAGAGAACTTGGATTGTGCGGCGGATTTCCTCATCCCGTCCAATTACAGGATCGAGCTTCCCCTCACGCGCCGCTTCAGTTAGATCGCGCGCGTATTTACGTAAAGCGTCATAGGCGTTTTCTGCAGATTCAGAATCTGCCGTGCGACCCTTTCGCAAATCTTCAATGGCGCCATTAAGAGATTGAGGCGTCACACCAGATTCTTTCAAGATACGCGCCGCCTCACAGTCGCGTTCCATAGAAAGCGCTAGAAGCAAGCGCTCGACAGTCACATAAGAGTCACCAGCTTTTTGCGCAATCTTTTCAGCACTATCGAATATTCGCGCAAGCGTCGGTGCAAGGAATATCTGACCAGCGCCTGAGCCGCCAACTTTAGGCTGTTTGGCTAAAAATTCTTCGGTTCTCCTCAGGGCTTCACGAGAGTGACCGCCAGCACGATCAATAAGTCCCGCTGATAGACCCTGCTCATCATCAAGAAGAACTTTGAGGAGGTGTTCCGGCGTGAATTGCGGATTACCCTCCCGCACCGCCAAGGATTGAGCGGATTGAACAAAGCCGCGAGCGCGTTCTGTATATTTTTCAAAATTCATCATTCACCCCTTACGACCAAAAAGCGACCCAAATTAGCAGCGCGCTTAATGTCAAAATCAGCAGATCCCCACTGGCGACCTGCTTTTTAGATATGGGAAAAGCCTACTGATTTTAAAAGAGGAGAAATTTATGATCGCGCCGTTTTTCGTTTTATAAGCTCTGGGCCTAGTGTCGCAGTTCAAGCGAATGGGGGAGATCTCTTGATGTATCTGGATGCCCTATACCGATATCCGGTGAAAGGTCTGTCTGCAGAACCGCTGATGCATGCAGAGCTTAAGGCGTTAGGCTATTTCCCGGGAGATAGGCTTTTCGCGCTCGAAAATGGACCTTCGGGTTTTGATCCCGAGGCTCCGACGCATCAGCCCAAGATTAAATTTCTAATGCTGATGAAAAATGACGCCTTAGCCAAGCTTCAATCCCGTTATGACGATGGGACAGGGATTTTGACAATCAAACTGGATGGGCAGATAGGCGTCCAAGCTTGTTTATTAGAGCCAAGCGGACGCGAGAGCGTTGAGGCATATTTATCAAATTACATTCAAAGCGACATACGGGGGGCCTTGCGTCTCCTCACGGCTCCTGAGGGCTTTCGGTTCACGGATTCAAAATCTGGTTTTATTTCTTTGGTCAATCTTTCGAGTGTAAAGTCGCTTGCTCAGAGGCTTGACGCCTATTTAGATCCACTCAGATTTCGAGCGAATATTTACATTGATCAAGCTGCGCCTTGGTCGGAAATAGACTGGCCTGGACGCGAGATGCGTCTGGGCGAGGCGCGGTTAGAAATATTGAAGATGACCGATCGCTGCGCTGCGACCGGAGTTGAGCCTGGAACCGGCATTAGAAATATGGATGTTGTTCAAGCGCTGCATAAGAATTTTGAGCATAATGATTGTGGGGTTTATGCGCGCGTTATTTCGGGGGGGCGTGTCGCTCTTGGCGACACGCTAGAGTTGCTGTGAATTTAAATAAGATCAGGCTCAACGGGAGGATTGCCTGCATCAACAGTCTCATCTCCACGCGGCTCTGAATTGAGTTCCTCGCCCATTCGCGGGCGGCGTCGGCGGCGTGAACTTAAATGATAGCCGACGCCTTCATGCTCCCGATTCTGGCTTCGATCCTCATTGAACCCAATTTCTCCTTCACTTTCACCGTTAACGCCGCGGGGGATTGGCGATGGCGCTGTAATGAAGGAGGGCAAGTTTGACGCCGGCGCTTCTATTGGCGTCTCAGCGCGCTGATGATACCGCCGATTATCTCTGGGGGCGTCGCGATCTGCTCGCTCATAACTTCCTTGTTGTCCATAGCGTTGACGCTCGCCATTGTCGCCATGGCGATTGCGACCGCGATCATTGTAGCCGCCGCGCTCTTGTCGCGGGTTGCGGTCTTGTCGGAATTCGCGGTCTTGTCGCGGATCAGAGCGCATTTCCCCCATTGGGCGTTCCTCAAAGGGCTGCAGCGCTTGCGGGGCAAAGTGAGGCTGAGGCTGCTGCGCGTAGGGCTGGGGCTGCTGTTGGGGTGTTTGATAAGCAGCTGGCAAGCGCTCCGAAAGAGGCGCAAAGCGATCTGGCAGTCCTAAGAAATCATCATCCTCTTCGCCAATATCAACCTCAGAGTCATTTTGATGGCGCGGAAAACCCGGTGCGGCTTGTTGTTGTGCAGCGGCAATTAAACGAAAATAATGCTCAGCATGTTGGAGCAAACTTTCCGCCATAATTGTGTCGCCGGAAGATTGGGCGTCACGGGCGAGCTGCAAATATTTTTCAGCAATGTGCTGCGCAGTGCCGCGGATTTTAACATCGGGCCCATTTGACTCATAGGAACGTGTGAGCGGATTGGGTCCACGGCGTCCGCTGTTACGGCTTCGCATTCTTTTATTATTATTATTGTTATTATTATTTTGGCCTGGTCTCATTAAATACCCCAATGCACTCTGCGCAAATTGCGCTGCCCTTTTGAATATTTTGCGCAACGGTCAATTTTACGACCCTTGCGCAATGCGAAGTGACCGAACGCGCTCATCGCACGCATGACTGATACTAAAGGCGCCATGCTGTTGCGCGCCAAACTAACGGGCGCGCTTCTTATGGCGCTACGCTATACTCGCGAAGACGCCCACACTTTAGGCGCACGACTACAAAAAGCGCAGCTTACTTTCTTACCCCGCGTGTTTCATTGACCTAGCGCGCATCGCGTTTTGCTTTGGTCGAAACCACGGTGACAATCTCGCCCTTCGCGTCGACGCTCCTGCGCCGGTGGTTGGTTTCCGCTAAAGCGGCGAGGCCAGTATCACAATTAGGCCTCATACCGATGTTGACGAAAAGCGGGGAATTGAGACGAGTATAGTCTCTATCCGTCTTCGCGCCAAGAGGCCCAAAAAGCTCTAAAAGTCCCCTTGAATCTCAGCGAGTTGAGAAGGCCGGTCTCCACCAAAGTAGTTGATAAAACCCGCTAAATCGCCAGCTGCTCCCTTTGGGGCGCTCTTGCGGCCAGGGCGCGTTCATGGCCTGCGAGATCCCGGGCGATTTTTTCAACCTCCAGATTCATCGCTTTCAGCATGTGTTTTACCTCAGCGGATTGACCGTAGCCGAGCTCAAAAATGACCAAGCCACGGGATTTTAACACCCTGGGTAAGTCTTGGATGATGGCTCGGTAGCAGTCTAGGCCGTCTTCTCCTCCATCAAGCGCCAAAAGCGGATCATAGAGTCGAACAGAGGCTGCGAGCGTGTTGAGTTTTGAAGAAGCGATATAGGGTGGATTAGAAATAATTAAATCAAATTGCGCCTCTATCGCTTCATACCATCGCGCCTGCAGCACAAAGGCGCGGTTACTCAAACCGCATCGGGCAAGATTGGTTTTGCTGGCTTGGCAAGCGTGCGGCGAGAGATCCACAACAATGGCTTCAGCCTTTGGCAATTCGCTTAACAAAGCGCAGGCGATTGCTCCAGAGCCGGAGCCGAGCTCTAATATTTTGAGTGGCGCATTGGGGGTGTTTTCAACAAAAGATAAGGCTGTTTCAATGAGTGTTTCCGTGTCAGGTCTTGGATCCAGCACATTTGGCCTAACCAATACGTCAACAGTCCAAAATCCTCTTGATCCAAGAATTCTAGAAACAGGCTCATGAGCTTCTCGACGTGTCACATATTGCTCGAGGAGCAGAGAGTGTTCAGGGGTTAACGCCGCCTGCGGCTCCGTTGCTAACTCCAGACGCGTTATACCTGTTGCTGCGCGAAGCAGGAGCCGCGCATCTTCATCCGCCGTGTCTATGCCGGCATCACTTAGGCGTTGCCTAATGGCAGCGAGCGCTTGATGCCGAGAAAGACTTTTTAATGATGGGGGCGCTGGTTTCAGGAAACTTCAGCCATGAGCTTGGCCAATCTTTTGGTGAAGATTGCGGGTTCTTGAGGGAGCTCGCCATCCGCAACACGCGCGAGATCAACTAAAAGATGCATTCTGTCTTGCGCGACGTCCTGACCCTTTTCTCGTAGCAGAGACGCCAATCTCTGAATTGCGGCATGCTTTGGATTAATTTCAAGTATGGGCTTACGGATCAAGTCTGCTTGGCCATGTTCAGACAGGATCTTAGCCAATTGTCTATCTAATCCTTGATCTGAAGCGATGAGGCAAGCGGCGCTCTCTGTGAGACGCGTTGAGATGCGCACGTCTTCAATAGACTCGGCCAGCAACTCTTTAAGAGCTTTTACCAAAGCATCTACATCAGGGGGAGTTGTGGGTTCAGCCTCTGACTTTTCGATTAACGGGATCGCGTCAATATCTGAAAGTCCTTGCGTAACAGATTTAAAGGGTTTGCCCTCAAAACCCAGCGCGCTTGTCACCCAAAACGCATCGACTGAGTCATCCAGTAGAAGCACTTCGACCCCGCGCGCGCGATAGCCTTCAATTTGAGGGCTTGCAGCTAAGCGTTTCGCATCTTCGCCTGTAATGTAATAGATTGCGGTTTGGTTTTCTTTTAAATCCGCAATGTAGTCTTTAAGCGTGCGTGTTTTTTTGTCGCTTTTAGTTGAAGCAAAACGCGTTAGGCCGAAAAGCGCATCGCGTCGAGATGGGTCTTCGTGCAGACCTTCTTTGATCACAGCGCCGAAATTTTCCCAAATAGATGCAAATTTTTCAGCGTCAGTTTCGCAGATTTTTGTGAGCTCTTGAAGTAATTTGGAGGTGATCGCTTTGCCTATTGCGACAAGCTCTGGACTTTTTTGCGCTACTTCACGCGAAACATTGAGTGGTAAATCAGCGCTATCCACGACTAGGCGTACAAATCGTAACCAGGCTGGCAAAAGATCTGTAACCTGGGAGATCAATACGCGGCGTACATAAAGCTTTGACTTACCCTTACGCGCTGGATCGAAGAGATCTAACGGTTTAGAACCAGGGATAAAGGCGAGAACGGTGTATTCTGTCCGTCCTTCAGCGCGCCAGTGCGCTGTCAAAGCGGGAGCGTCAAATTGGCCAGAGAGTTGACGGTAGAAGTCAGTATATTCTTCTTGAGTAATTTCAGATTTTGGTTTCGTCCATAATGCGACGCCATCCGCGATACGCTTACTCTCTTCGCCAGGAGCTGAAAGGAGATCAATAGGCGTAGAGACAGCTCCTGAATGTTCTGTGATGATTTTCTCTATTCGCCAAGGTTCAAGAAATTCTTCACTTTCTTTATTGAGGTGTATTGTAACTAATGTGCCGTAGTCAGGCGCCTCGGATAGATCGAGTGGGGCAATTGAGTAGCGCCCTTTTCCTTGGGAGCTCCAAATCCAAGCTTGATCCTCTCCCGCCCGGCGCGTTGCAACATCAACTTTATCCGCAACCATAAAAGCGGAATAGAACCCGACACCAAAGCGTCCAATCAGGCCGCTGTCATTTTCAGTCTTTTCTTTGTTGATTTTCTCAAGAAAAAGACGCGTTCCTGAATTTGCGATCGCGCCAAGCGCGCTTATTAAATCATTGCGTGACATGCCGATGCCGTTATCGGCTACGGTTATTGTCCGTTTGTCCTGATCAAGCGTTATTTTGATTAAAGGCGCGTTCGCCACCGCTGCAAGCTTAGCGTCTGATAGTGATTCATAGCGAAGTTTTTCGCAGGCGTCAGCAGCGTTAGAGATAAGCTCTCGTAGGAAGACGTCTTTTTCCGAGTAAACGGAATGAGTCATTAATTCCAATAATTGCTCAACATTTGCCTCGAAACCAAAATCAGCCGCTTGGGTCAAGTCGTTTTTATCAGCGGCGGCGGGATCAGTCTCTTTCGTCATTGTCTCTCCCAGGCTTTTTGTAGGCTTTTCCAATGCGGCTTTTGTGCACGCTCGGTCTTTGATGTGGCTGTTGCCGTGTAATTTACAATATAGCTGTAGGGAAGAGTTTTTTTACTTACAGCGCTTGCATGCGCAGGATGCAGGCGTCAGACTACCCGGTCCAAGGGGATAGGCTCCATGCCAGAGATCAAATCAGAGGTGCGGCCCTCTCAGGCGCCTAAGCTACAGCTTGTGAGTTGCGGGGGAGGGATGTCCTTTGAGTCTTCCCCAGGAGCGCCGCAAGTCAACCATGCTTTAGTCCAGGTGACCTTTGAACGCGCCGAATTAAATTTACTGTTAAATCTTTATGGGAAGAAAGTCGCCGCAGGCGAATGGCGAGACTATGCGCTGGACTTTTTGCCGCGTAAGGCAATTTTTTCAGTCTTTCGTCGCGCGAGCGAATATCCGCTCTATAGGATCGAAAAAATTCCTGAGCTGAAGCGCCGCCAGGGCATTTATGCCGTCGTGAACGCCGGCGGGCAGATACTGCGACGCGGGCATCAGCTTGATCGTGTGATACGCGTATTGGAAACAAAATTTAAAGTGATTGGCGGGGAATAAAAAAGCCCCGCTATGCGGGGCTTTAATGCGCTGCTGATGTCTTAGTCGTTCCGATCTCCGAACAAGAAGAGCAGGGACTGGAACATATTGATGAAATCCAGATAGAGCGTTAAGGCTCCAAAGACGCTCTTCTTTTGCGCGATCTCATATCCGTCGCTTTCAAAATACATCTCGCGGATCATCTGGGTATCCCATGCGGTGAGCCCAGCAAAGATCAAAACGGAGAGTATCGATAGAGCGAATTGCAAGCCTGTAGACTGAAGAAAAAGATTGACTAGTCCAGCGATGATGAGGCCCCACACGCCCATAACAAGAAAAGAGCCAAAAGCTGAAAGGTCTCGTCCGGTGGTGTAGCCATAAAGGCTCAAACCGCCAAAAGCAGCGGCAGTGATGAAGAATACCCGCGCTACAGAAACGCCCGTAAAGATGAGCAAGACAGACGAGAGTGAAAGGCCCATTACAGCGGAAAAAGCAAAAAACATATTTCTCGCTGAGGCGGCGGACATATGGGGCATTCGTGAGCCCATGAAGAAGATAAAGCCAAGCGGAGAAAGCATGATCACCCAGCGCAAGGGGGAGGTATAAATCGCTTGTCCAAAGGGCGTGAGCGCAAGGGAACCGCCCCCCACTTTCGCAACCGCCAGCATGTAAACGCCGAGCGCAACAGCTCCAGTAACCGCCAAGCCGATGGCCATATAATTATATACGCCAAGCATATAGGCGCGCAGGCCCTGATCAATGTCCGCGGCGGTCGAACGGGAAACCCCTCGTCCATAGCTAAAGCCCGATTTGCCGTCGAAATTAGACATTTGTTCCTCTCGATCTTTCCGATGTTTTGCGCCGGCCTTGTAAGCGAAGCGCATGACTGGCCTTAATATGTATGCCTTGAGGAGAGGTGGCAAGACGACGCCAGATGAACTCTTCGTAAGAATTGAACGAAAAAAGATCCCCAAAAGTCTTAAAACAGTCAAAAAAGATCCGGTTTTTAAGTAGCGCCGGTCAAATTTCGCCAAATAGCGGCGGATTTCCCCCACTGGCCTTGCTCATTGTCAAGAATACGCTAATTTTGAGAGTTGAATTAATTCCTAATTCCTAAAATATCCAATTTCTTCTTGCGTGGGTTAATTTCACGAAAACTGGGGCGGATCATGATCCCTAAACAACATCGCGGCGATTCCTTGCAACAGCCACAGGGATATTTGATTTTAAGAGCGAGGTTGATCAATGCGGTTTTGCTCCTTTCTCTAATTGTTTTTGCGGTGCTGAGCATCTCGCCGGTTGAGGCTCATGGCCGCCTTGGAGCGGCGCAGGGGCGTTGCAAGCTCAATATCGGTCCAGATGTAATGAATTTCACGGGTTATCTGCCCGAAGCTTCGAAAAATGAATTTTGCGAAGATATTCCATCAACCGGGCCAATGATCATGGTGCTTGACGCTGAGCAAGCAGAGCTCCGCGACATGAAAGTTGAAATCCGTATCGTCAAGGATGTTGGCGGCGAAGAAAAAGAAAATGAAAATCTCGAGGCTGTGACCGTGGCTTATCATCCGCCTGCAGTCTATCCATCCGGAACAATTAACTTCGAGCATACCTTTGACGAGCCAGGGTATTTCGTTGGCATCGTTACGGTGTTGGGCGATCATGGCGAACGCTGGGTGTCGCGCTTTCCTTTTTCAGTAGCAAAGACATTCATGAGGGATCTGCCAACATATCTTCTACTCGGGATCGGCGTTTTAGCAGTCTACGCAATTTACATTGTTCATCGCCGGCGCTCGCCAGTGAAAAAAAATCTGGTTCAAAATCCTCACTCGGGATCGGGCCCTGACACCCCATCAGATCCAGATCAGGGATCTGAGCATCACGAGCCAACGCCTGCTGAATGACCGGTGTAAGAACTTATCCTAAAGGATCGGTATCTTTGGAGTTTTAGATATTTTTTTAAAGATCCTGAGCCTTGCCTATGACTTAAAAAGCAAGGCTTAGTAGATATTATTCTATCTCAATTTATAGAGACACTATCGCTTGCTATATTTGTGAATAGTCTAAAATTATTGACTTTATGAAAACGACACAGGCTTGTGCTTGCTCTCCTTTATCTTCAATGGTCTTTTCTGACGGGATTCTTTGTCAGTAGCCCATCGTGTTTATTATCTTAAGCGCAATTTTTAAGGTTCATCTAAGAAGCTATGCGCTAATTTGGATCAAAGAAGTAGGGATGAGCTTGAGCGCTCATGCCTAGTGGAGACAATTGATGGCCTGGTTAATTTTATTGTTAGGAAGTTTTTGTGAGGTAGGGTGGCTCATTGGAATGAAATATGCTGAGGGATTTACGCGTTTTTGGCCCTCAGTGATTATGGTTTTTTTTATGGCTGCGAGTGTTGGCTGTTTGGGATTGGCGGTAAAAGAGATACCTGCGGCGACCGCCTATGCTGTATGGACGGGTGGAAGTATCGCGGCAGTGGCTGTTGTCGGCGTCTACCTTTTTAACGAACCTGCGACATTCCTACGTTTAGCGTCTATTGCGCTCATACTTCTTGGCATGGTTGGATTAAGATTGAGTGGCGTAGATCCATAATGTCATTTTATATTTTTTTGTTTCAGTCAAAGTAACTTTCTAATGCGCCACGGCGGCGAACGTCTAAGGTGGCGCAATGGAATGCTCCTCCAAACGCGGCGTAATGTAAAAAGGGCACAGGAATTGGTTCAAAGCCCCATTTTTCCATCGCGCGCATCATGCCCGTGTGATGGGGATCAACAATCACGCGTTTTTCATCGATCATCAAAATATTCATGCTCAGCCATTTGCCGCACATAGAGGTAATGGCAAGAATACGGTCATTGATTGGATCTGGTTCCGGAGTTACTAAAATTTCCCATTTTTTTAGAATGTCCGGCAGCTCATCCGGGTTGATATATTCTGGATTGATGAGCACTTTGCCTGGTCCTAGAGGCAAAATAGTCGTATCAATGTGCATAGGGTTTGGACAGCGGCTTTTAATCTCATGGATGCGGTAACCTTCGCCCAGATGACGCCTTAACCAGTCTATGCCCATCGCATTCGTAACGTTTGATCGAGTTACGAAAATATCTCTTCCGCAACGGAAGAAATCTGCAGCGTCAAATACAGGCTCGAACTCAGTTAATATATATCGCATCGGCGCGCCCTTTTCGGGCAGCTTAAAATCAGGATCAAAGAGCTCGTCAGTGAGCTGCGGTTTTGGTGCAGACGTCCAGCGAGCGCCACGTCTGAAATAATCTTTCAAGATTGGGCGGTAAGAGTGTGTTTCAAAATATCGGCAGGGCCAGGCCATAGGCGTTTCAAGGATTTCATCGCCAATAACCAGCATGCTGTCTCGTGGGCAAGAATTACAAAAGCCGCGTGAAGACCAGTCCGGGGTAGAAAATTTACGTTTATGATTATAAGCCTCCGGCCGCGTAACAGTGATGCCTAGCCCTTGGAGCACTTGGATAAAATTATCTAACTCCTGCTGGGCTGGCTCAATCATAAAATTTGGAAACCGAAAGCCGGCCGCCAGAGCCTGCGCGCGCGCGGCCATGCCAGGAATATTGCAGGTAACCACTGGGTGATCAGAGGGAATAGTGGAGCCTTCCAGGCGGCCAACAATAATCTCTTCAAGCGGATCCCATTCATTGTGCGAATTAACCGGGCTTTCGATCGCGGCGGTTTGAGTGAGGGGCGCTTGGTGTATATTCATCGCTAAGCTCTCAGATTGCTTCCTACGCGTTGACAATTGATCTTGAAATCATAATTTGCCGCTTAATAGGGCAGCATTAGGGTCCAAGTCCAGTGATTGGAGCCCTTTTCACCCTTGCTTTTACACAGTGCATGCGCTTATAAGGCCCTATTCTAGAACCGCCCGGCTAGTGATGGGCTGCCGGGGCGGTTCTTTTCGCTCGAGCGAAACTGTTCCAGGAGGGTATCCTCTTGCTGGAGCCTAAGATCAAAGGGCCAAGCGCCCAGGAGAGCAAAATGCCCAAGTTGAAAACAAAATCCGGCGCAAAGAAGCGCTTTAAAATCACCGGCACAGGCAAAGTGGTGTATGGCCAGCAAGGCAAACGCCATGGCATGATCAAGCGCACGAACAAGCAGATCCGGAATCTGCGCGGGACCAGCGTTCTGTTCAAGACAGACGGCGACAATATTAAAAAATATTTCCTGCCGAACGGCTGATGTTTCCCTAATTTTCTGCAGATTCTGATCGAGGAGTTTTGTTATGGCTCGCGTAAAACGCGGCGTTACCTCCCACGCCAAGCATAAAAAGACATTTAAGGCCGCAAAAGGTTTTTACGGCCGTCGCAAAAACACCATTCGCACAGCAAAGGCTGCCGTCGATCGCTCGATGCAATACGCCACGCGAGATCGTAAGGCGCGTAAAAGAGTTTTTCGCGCATTATGGATTCAGCGTCTTAACGCGGCAGTGCGGGAACATGGGCTCACCTATTCACGCTTCATCGACGGTTTGACTAAAGCCGGCGTTGCGGTTGACCGGAAGGTGCTCTCCCAGATCGCAATTGAACAGCCGGAGGCTTTCGCCGCGATTGTTGCGCAGGCGAAGAAAGCGCTGCCCGCCGCTGCTTGAAGCTGAATTAAGAGCTTAACAAAAAGCGCCCGCCTTTTGGCAGGGCGCTTTTTTTATGCTCAAAATTAGATCGACCAAAGGACGGATTGAATTATGTCTGAGCCCTATGATCTGATTATTATTGGCAGCGGCCCTGCTGGTTATGTGGCCGCCATTCGCGCTGCACAGCTAGGCTTGAAAACAGCTATCGTGGAAAGAGAGCATCTGGGTGGAATTTGTTTAAATTGGGGATGCATTCCAACAAAAGCGCTATTGCGATCTGCTGAAATCTATCGATTAGCAAAAGCAGGTATGGAGTTTGGATTAACAGGACAGCTGGGGTTTGATCTGCATCGAATAATTGCACGCTCCCGCGAAATAGCCATGCGCTTGAACGAAGGTGTTGGCTTTCTGATTAAGAAAAATAAAATTGACTTGATTTGGGGCCAAGCGCGCATCCTAGCTTCTGGAGAAATTAGCGTCGGCGTATCTTCCAAGTCTGCTATTTTACCACAAGCTGCGCCGCCAAAAAACACCAAAGGTCTTGGGCGCTATAGAGCAACAAACATCATCATCGCAACAGGCGCGCGTCCACGCATATTAAATGGCGTTGAACCCGATGGCCACCTGATTTGGACTTATTTCGACGCATTAAAACCAAGCCGATTGCCAAAATCATTGCTGATTATTGGCGCGGGGGCGATCGGGGTTGAGTTTGCTTCTTTTTATCAAACCTTGGGCGTTGCTGTGACGTTAGTTGAGGCGGCGGCGCAAATCTTGCCCACGGAAGATCAGGAAATTGCCTGTCTGATGCAAAAGGCGCTCGAAAAGCAAGGCGTCATTATTAAATTAGAAAGTAGGGTGTCTAAAATCGACAAAGAGACGGAATCTATCCGCGCAACGGTGGAGTCCGCTCAGGGCTTGTTCGAAACGATCGATTTTGAGCGCGCCTTGTCTGCAGTGGGAGTTGTGGCGAATGTTGAAGATCTCGGACTTGAAGAGCTCGGGGTCAATTTAGCGCAAGGCGTCATTCAGACCAACGGAGCCGGTCAAACAAATATTTCGGGACTCTATGCTATCGGCGATGTGGCAGGGGGACCAATGCTGGCGCATAAAGCCGCGCATGAAGGGGTGATATGCGTTGATATGATTGCCGGTATTGCGCGTGAACCGCTAGATAAAATGAAAATCCCCGGCTGTGTTTACGCCTATCCACAGGTTGCGTCAGTTGGGTTATCCGAAGACAAGGCTAAAAAACTAGGAATTGATATTCGGGTTGGGCGTTTCCCCTATAGGGCGAATGGTAAAGCTCTAGCCTTGGGCGAAGTTGAGGGATTAGTAAAAACAATTTTTAACGCGACAAGCGGCGCATTGATCGGCGCGCATTTGATTGGCGCGGAAGCGACCGAACTCATACACGGCTTTCTAATCGCAATGAATCTTGAAACAACAGAACAAGAACTCATGGAGACTGTTTTTCCGCATCCAACGCTTTCTGAAACAATGCTCGAAAGCGTTTATGACGCCTTTGACCGTGCGGTGCATATTTGAAGAAGGTTGACGAAGCGATTTGAGATATTAGTTAATTTGTGAGCCTTAGGGGGTCGCTATGCTAGGCAAAATTCTCGTCATCTTCCTTTTATTTTCTGCTCGGCCGGCTTTTGCGATGATGAAGCCTGGAATGAGAGCGCCTGATTTTACAATTGAGGCGGCTCAAGGCGGCAAAGAATTTCAATTCACGCTGAGCGAAGCGCTAAAGAAAGGGCCTGTTGTTTTATATTTTTATCCTAAATCTTTTACCAGCGTCTGTACGGTTGAGGCGCATGAATTTGCTGAAGCAATGGAGCAATTTTCTGCAATGAAGACGCAAGTTATCGGCGTATCGGCAGATAAAATTGAAACGCAAAAAGAATTTTCGCTTAAAGAATGCCGCAATAAATTTCCAGTTGGCGCTGATGAAAAGCTTAAACTCATAGAATCCTATGACGCGGCGTTTGAAGCGCCAATCATTGGGCGCATTTTTGCTGATCGTATTTCATACGTCATTTCTCCTGATGGAAAAATTGTCTCAGCAGTTAAAGACTCTGGCGCGCACCGTCATATTGAGAATGCATTAGAGATTGTCAGAAATTTACAAAAGACGCCAAATCCTAATTAATATCGCCCCAATTTTTTGGCCACTCTTGTTTTAATCTCCCCCCAAGCCGAACAGGGGAAATCATCGTTGCAAGACCGGTTTCGGCAATTTCGACGCCTACGCCACATAGGGTCGCTTCGCCATTGGCCGGCTCATAACGCGCGCCAGGCGTTTTTCGCAAGAAACGTCTCAAGGGCTCTTCTTTATCCATGCCGATGATTGAGTCATAATCTCCGCTCATGCCGGCGTCGGTTTGATAGGCAGTGCCGCCGGGTAAAATTTGCCCGTCAGCTGTAGGCGTATGCGTATGCGTGCCGATTACGAGAGAGGCGCGACCATCTACAAAGTGACCCATAGCCATTTTTTCACTCGATGTTTCTGCATGCATGTCAATGACGATGGCGTCGCAGCCCGCGCCGAGAGGACAGGCCCCAAGTTGGCTTTCAATCGCAGCAAAGGGATCGTCCAGCGCATCCATGAAGACGCGGCCCATTGGGTTAATGACAAGTATTTGGTGACCGCGCGCGCTTGTAAAAAGATTAGCGCCGCGCCCTGGCGTGCCAGCAGGATAATTAATTGGCCGGAGGAGTCGCGGTTGACGTTCGATAAAGACAAGCGCCTCTCGCTGGTCGAAAGCATGGTTGCCAAGGGTAATGCAATCAACCCCGCATGAGAGCATTTCCTCGCAGATAGATTCTGTAATGCCGAAGCCGCCAGCTGCATTTTCTCCATTAACGATAATAAAATCGAGCGTCCATTTTTCACGTAATTGCGGGATATAGCGGGCAATGGCCGCGCGTCCTGAGCGACCCATGACGTCGCCGATAAAAAGTATGCGCAGAGCTGTTGGCAAGTCAGACATAAGGTTTATTAAACATAGTTGAGCTGTCGCGCAAAAATCTCCCCAACCGGCGGTTCCGCTTGCTGGTTTTTGGACAGTAAAGTTGCAGAAAATCGTCAGCTTTCATAGGTCTGGCGCTTGGGTGTATCCTAGGATCGAAAGAAGCGCTAAAAAATGTCGCAACCTATTCCCTATCTGGCTCCTGAGATGCGTGAAAATGCGCCAACCACCCCTTTTGTCATTTTTGAAGATGGGCGAGATGGCGGGGAGGCGCTTCTTTTTGATGAGCCGGAGGAAATCATCGTTGCGCATACATGCGCGGAAGTTTCACAAGCCTTTGAGCGTATGGAGGCTGCGCAACGGCGCGGGAGCTTCTTGGCGGGTTATGCAAGTTATGAATTAGGCTACTGCCTTGAGCCAAAATTCTCGAGCCAGACCAAGATTCTATCAAAGACGCCCTTACTTAATTTTGGAGCTTTTAGAAAGGCGCGGCCCTGGAGCTTAAAACCAAGTCAAAGCGTTTCTGCGCCGCAAATTACATTAAAGCCTGCCTGGACGCTGGCAGAATATACGCATCGTTTTCAGCAATGCCATGACTATATTTTTGCGGGCGATGTGTATCAGATCAACCTAACTTTCCCGCTTTATGGTTGCTTTAATGGCGATGCGCTCGCACTCTATCAAGGATTGCGACAGCGCCAGCCTGTTGCTTATGGCGGTATCGTTGCTCTGGGTTCTGAAACAGTTGTTTCTCTCTCTCCTGAAGTGTTTTTTGAGTCTCAAGGGACGCATATTCGCGCTCGACCCATGAAGGGGACGGCGCAACGCGGCGTCATGCCGCCAGAAGATATGGCGCGGGCCCAGCGATTAGTTGAAGATGAAAAGTCGCGCGCTGAAAACTTAATGATCGTTGATTTATTAAGAAACGATTTATCTCGGCTTGCTGTTGTAGGTTCAGTAAAAGTCACAGATCTTTTTACAATCCAAACTTATCCAACCTTGCATCAGATGACTTCTGGCATTGAGGCGCAATTAAGGGAAGATATCACTCTCGCGAAACTCTTTGCCGGGCTTTTCCCCTGTGGTTCGGTTACAGGCGCGCCTAAAATACGCGCTATGGAAATCATACGAGATCTTGAATGCGCGCCGCGAGGCGTTTATTGCGGCTCTATTGGCGTTATCACGCCGCAGGGCGACATGCGCTTCAATGTCGCTATTCGAACTTTAACGCTCTTGGCGCAGGGAGAGTTAATTTGCAACGTTGGTTCAGCGATTGTCGCTGACTCTTGTGCAAGAGAAGAGTACGAAGAATGTTTGATAAAGGCGCGATTCCTGACGGGTGCGACACTGAATTCGGCTTAATCGAGACATTGCTTTGGTCGAATAAAGACGGCTTTTTTTTGCTTAATGCGCATCTCGACCGTCTTGCTCAATCCGCGAGCGTTTTTGATTTTAACTATCAAGCAGAGCGCGTTAATCATGCATTATCTGCCGCAGTTACCGGTGAGCCAGGCCAACATTTGCGCGTTAGAGTTGTTGTATCTAAGTCAGGACTTATTGAAACAAGCGTCAGCAATCTACAGCCCGCTACCCCTGAGACATGCTGGCGGGTCATAGTGGCAAAGGATCGTTTTGTATCTTCTAATCCTTTACTGCGTCACAAGACGACATGTCGATCAATTTATGAAGAGCCTCTCGCCAAAGCAGCCAAGGAATATGGCGCAGATGAAATTTTATTTCTAAATGAAAATGATGAGCTTTGCGAAGGCGCAAGATCTAATCTTTTTATTCCACATGAGGATCATCTCTTAACGCCATCGTTATCTAGCGGGCTATTGCCTGGAACTTTCCGGGCGCATCTTCTTGCGCAGGGGCGCGCAATAGAAAAGCGGCTGAGAACAAACGATTTAAAGGAAGAATTTTTTATGGGGAATTCAGTGAGGGGATTAGTGCGTGCGCGCCTCATCGGCTGAGAATAGTTTTAAGTTTGACCTGGCTTTAATTTATAGAAAATATGCCTACCAATAACGTCCATTTTGGTTAGTGCGCGCGCCCAACGCGGTCTGACATAATTTGTGTGGTAATGTGTGGATCGACCAACATCTGAAATATAAGTGCGGCCTTCCATAACTTCGTTGGCTATCCGAACAGCCGTTGTCCAAGAGGCATGTTCCGTGATGCGGAGCGATCGTCCTTCACAAGCGAAAGAAAATTGACAGGCTTTGTAGTGATGTCGATTTTGATAAACCACGCCACAGATTGATGAGGGATAAAGACCGCTGTTTACGCGGTTCAGCACGACCTGAGCCACAGCAGCTTGGCCTGTTTCAGTTTCACTGCGAGATTCAAAATAAACAGCCTCAGCTAGACAGCGTTTTTCTCGATCTAATTTTTCAGGCTTGATAAAGGCGCTGGAGTATTTTTGTGATCGTTTTTCTGGTGTGGAAAGCGCAAGCGTCGCACGTGGGAACGATGAGACTTCAATGGGAGTTGAGTCTGGCTGCGCCGGCGTGGATGAGCCTAGTGCGATTGCGCGAGATATCTGAGGCGTAGCGCCGTGTAGGGTTCGCTCATTGGCGAGGGCGGCGCTGACTTCTTGCCTATTTTCTCCGTAAGATTGCGAGACTAATTTCTTATCAGCGCCCTCCCTGGTCTCCCTCGAGGTCTCTGCTGGAGAGGTAGCGACGGCGCTCGTTTGTGGTGGCGAGGCTGCGGCGGTTGTTTTTTGTGTGGTCGATGGAATGGCTTCAGGGACCTCGGATTCGAAGAGTTCATCTCCGGGCACAGCCGCGCGCGGAGCGAGTGGCATTTGGCTCAGTCGTCCATTGGAACCCTCGATACTAAAAGTTAGCAGAGGATTTTCATCTTCTTCGCGAGTTGAGGAAGATTGAGAGGCTAGATTTGGATGAACGCTGATTGTGGGATCGCCCTTGTGCCTGCGATCAACTAAAGGGAATGCCTGAGTATCTTCCTTGAGGTCGGCATGAGGCTCATTCTCCTCAAGCCCCATCTCTGCCCGCTCACGCCCACTTAAAATTAGTTCCGTCTCTTTGATAAGCGTGGGGTTAAATTTTGAGTCACTCAATTGGCCAGTCGCAGCTGCGCTGAAATTGATTGCCTGTTCATTTTCGGGTGGCTGAGTCGCCCGGATACGCGCAGTAAGGGGGGCGATATTCCAGTCTCTTGCCGAGTCTTGTCCAGCGTCAGCTGTAAAGGAAAAAAGCGCGCCAACGCCTATAGCCCAAGGCGCCAAGACGTTGAAAGCCCATGAGCGTTTTCCATGAGCGGCTCGACGTTTTTTCAAGCGGGGACGCATGTCTCGACTCTTTACTCAACCAACGCGCGATGGAGCGATCATTCTGGCTCTAAGACAAAAATGCCACAGCCGATGATAATGGCGGATTAGACTTTAAGAATTATTTCTTGGCGTTTAAGCTGGCTGTGCCAAAATGGGGCGCTTGCGCCCTAGAATTCATTAAGTCGCTAAGACTGACCCATCAGATGCATGGCAATTTCCCGGTCATGGGGGAAATGGCGATGTTCATAAAGGAAAATTCCCTGCCATGCGCCAAGGGTCGGCATGGACTGTATGACTGGAATAGAAATATGTGTTTGAGTTAACGCTGTGCGAATATGCGCCGGCATGTCATCTGCCCCCTCATTGGAATGAAGGTAGCGCGCATTTTCTGGCGCAAGGCGGGCGAGAGCTGCTTCCAGATCCTTTAATACATCCGGATCGGCATTTTCCGTAATTAGAAGTGAAGCCGAGGTATGGCGACAAAAAAGCGTCAGCAGTCCTGTGTCAATTTTAGTTGCGTTAACAAATGCGATTACATTGGAGGTGATTTGATAGAAGCCCCGTCCCTTGGTTCTTAGATGCAATAGTTGCGCGCCCTGGCTAAAGGGCCGATCAATTTGCATGGAGGAGGGATTCCTCTAGCGCGGCTTGTGCGGCTGCAAGACGAGCGATTGGAACGCGAAAAGGTGAGCAAGAAATATAATTGATGCCAATTTTTTCAAAGAAAGCGACAGATTTGGGATCTCCAGCGTGTTCGCCACATACGCCAAGTTCAACCTGAGGATTGGTTTTTTTTGCTCGTGCGCAGCCTAGCGCAATGAGCTCGCCCACGCCCTCTTGGTCAATTGTAATAAAAGGATCGGCAGGCAATATCCCACTTTCAACATAGGCGCCGAGAAAAGAGCCTGAGTCATCGCGTGAAATGCCGAGTGTCGTTTGGGTGAGATCGTTGGTGCCAAACGAGAAAAAATCTGCAGAGGCGGCAATATCGCCAGCGCGCAACGCAGCGCGAGGCAATTCGATCATTGTGCCAACATGATAGCTGGGGCAGATCCCTGTTTCATTTTCGACTTGCTTAGCGACACGCGCGATACGCGCTTTAACGATATCAAGCTCTGCCTGAGCAAATACCAAAGGCGCCATGATTTCGAGTTTGACTGGCGCGCCGGTTTCAATGCTTGCTTCAATACTTGCTTCGAAAATAGCGCGCGCTTGCATGTCTACGATTTCAGGAAAGACAATGGCAAGCCTAACGCCACGAAATCCCAACATCGGATTGAATTCTGAAAGCTGCATTGCGCGCCGGCGTAGTTTCACAGGGTCTGCGCCCATGGCTTTTGCCACAGTTGCGATTTCAGAATCTGAATGAGGCAAAAATTCGTGTAATGGCGGATCAAGAAGACGGATTGTTACAGGAGCGCCAGACATGATCTCAAATAAATTTTTGAAATCTTCGCGTTGTATTGGGAGAAGTTTCTCCAATGCTGCACGGCGACCGGCTGCGTCATCGGCAAGTATCATCTCACGTACTGCAACGATGCGTTCTCCTTCAAAAAACATATGTTCTGTTCGCGCCAAGCCGATGCCTTCAGCGCCAAACCGTCGGGCTGCGCGCGCGTCGGAAGGGGTTTCGGCATTAGCGCGTACTTTCATGCGGCGTTTAGCGTCTGCCCACTCAAGTAATATTGCAAATTCGCCAGTGAGTTCAGGGCGTTGCATTTTCACTTCGCCAGCAAGTACTTGACCTGTTGATCCATCGATCGTGATCCGGTCGCCCTTAGCGAAGCGCCGCCCGGCAACGGTGAAGCTTTGATCTTCATAATCAATTCTCACAGCGCCGGCCCCTGTCACACAAGGTTTCCCCATCCCGCGCGCGACAACCGCAGCGTGAGACGTCATGCCGCCCCGAGCGGTTAATACGCCCTCGGCCGCATGCATGCCGCCAATATCCTCAGGGCTTGTTTCTGTTCTAACGAGAATAATCTTGCGCCCTGCTGCAGCCAATGTTTCAGCTTCTTCAGGATTAAAAACAATTTCGCCAAAAGCGGCGCCGGGCGAAGCAGGTAAGCCAACAGCAAGGATTTCTCGCTGTGCTGAGGGGTCGATCGTTGGATGAAGCAGTTGTTCTAACGATCTTGGTTCAACTCGCAGAATGCTTTCATCCCTGGAGATGAGTTTTTCATTTGCCATATCGACAGCGATTTTAAGAGCTGCTCGGGCTGTTCTTTTGCCTGTTCGTGTTTGCAGCATCCATAATTTTCCGCGTTCGATCGTGAACTCCATATCTTGCACATCACGATAATGGCGCTCTAATTTCTCGGCGTAGGATTTGAACTCTGTAAAAAGTGTCGGCATTAATGCTTCGAGTGAAACAGTTTCTCCCCTAGAAGCTCGGCTAGATGCTTCAGTTAGCGGCTGTGGCGTGCGTATGCCGGCGACAACATCCTCTCCTTGAGCATTAACAAGATATTCGCCGTAAAGCTCTTTGACGCCACTTGAAGGATTTCGGGTAAAGGCGACGCCGGTAGCAGAGGCTGAGTCCATATTTCCAAAGACCATAGCCTGAACCGTGACGGCGGTTCCCCAAGATTCTGGAATGTTATGTAAGTGTCGATATACGCTTGCGCGATGATTCATCCATGAGGAGAATACAGCGCGGATAGCTCCCCATAATTGTTCAAGTGGTTCTTGTGGAAATGATTTCCCAGACTGTTCAGCAACAATATTTTTAAAAGAACTGACGATGTATTTCCAATCCTCAGCGCTTATTTGCGTATCGAGGGTGAGACCTTTGTTATCCTTGAAGTCTTCTAAAGCTTCCTCGAAGTGATGGTGTTCGACACCCAACACAACGGAGGAATACATCTCAATAAAACGTCGATAACAATCCCAAGCGAAACGTTCGTCTTTAGAAAATTTTGCAAGCCGACCAACAGTCTCATCATTAAGGCCGAGATTGAGAACTGTATCCATCATACCAGGCATGGATGCGCGCGCGCCTGAACGCACTGAAACAAGCAGCGGCCATTCTGGATCATCGAAGGCGTGACCGGCTTGTTCGCCAATTTTCTTTAAAGCGACATTGACCTCTGCTTCTAATGTCTGAGGAAATTGATAGTTATGCGTAAAGAAATAGCCGCAGATTTCGGTGCTAATTGTAAAGCCTGGCGGGACAGGTAAGCCAAGCGCGGACATTTCAGCAAGATTAGCGCCCTTGCTGCCCAAAAGATCTTTCATTGCGCCAGATCCATCGGCTTGTCCGGCGCCGAAGCAATACACCCATTTTGTCATCGTGCGTCTTTTCCCGCTCAGTCTGCCTTATCGCTGAGGCGCGCTCATGGGGCCATTGTGGCACTATAGCACTTTCTCTCCTGAACAATCTTTGTTTGAGCGCTTTTTGGACCAAAACTTTGATTAGACTTAAGGCGTTGACAATTTTGCTCTCTTGGGCTGGATCGCCTGAAACAGAAGACTGAATGTA
>OMIO01000088.1 GCA_900299115.1 Methylocystaceae bacterium
ATTAAAAAATTTAAAACTTTCCCCGGTATTTTTCATTGGAACAATAGCAATAATCGCTGTTCCAATAAATGCTTTATTCTTTCAAGACGGCCGTCATCCCGCGCCTCTTTTTACAAATAAATTTAACTCTACTGAAGCAAAAGTTAACTTACCGCCGCCCACCCCGCCGTCCCGGCCAAATGAAATTGCATCCTCACATGATCAATTCGTCCCAACAAAAATTGATAGTATTCATCATCATCCAAAATTGACGAATGACATGGCAGACAATTTAACGCCAGGTCGCGCGAATCTATCTTCACATAAGGGAACCAAAGATAAAGAAAATGAGGGAGCAAAAAAAGATGCGATTGGTCACTTACTCGCAAAGCCTCAATCAGCTCCAATCTCGCAAGATCAACAAGTTCTTTTTGTCCAACGCGCTCTGTTAAAGCTTGGCTACGTCGTTCGCGCTAATGGAATTTGGAATAAGGCGACACAAGATGCGTTAGCGAAATTTCAAAAAGACAATGGTTTAACTGTTAAAAGGACAATTACGTCAAAGCTAATCGCTCTTCTTGCCACACGCTCGGGACTTGAAAGCGAATAAGGAAATCGGTCTCAGATAAGGAGCGTCAATGCGACTAAAATCAGAGATTTTTGTTACAGCGCTTATCCGCCTTGCAGAGACACAAGGCGCCATTGCCGTGTTGAGGCGTCGTGGCGCACAAGAGGCCGGCGCAGTCTTTATCAAACTCGATTGTCTAGATGGAAAAACGGCGCTCTATGGCCCTGCAGCTCAAAGTGAAATTCCTCCAGAAGGGGTGGATCGCCTTTTTACACGGCTGCACAAAGAACAATGGGTTGAAAGTTATGATACAGAAGCAAGCCTCAGCCGTGAAATCAAATTTGATCCAGATATCTGGATTGTAGAAATTGAAGATCGACACGGTCGTTTGTTCATGGATGTAACAAATTAATTCAATCAAACTATTAAATCAGCAGCTAATCCTCTTAAGTGGTCCGATCAGAAAGAGAACATGGCTTAGACGCCGGCTCTAGAGTAATTTTTTTTAGCGTCTTACATAGGCTAAAGCATTGATCCAAGCTGCTTGCGTCATTTATTTCTCAAAAAAAACATATGTAAAAAAATCTTTTTTCACCAAGATTTTTGGATGATTAGGCAATAATTCAAAAAAGAGAGATTTATTCAGAGAGCAATCGCCATGACAATGCTCTTTGATCCATAAATTTCTCGAGGATTACGTTTCGATATAAAAGGGCAATCTCTTGACGTCGATGTGGCTAAAGACACGTCCATTCTCAATTCATTTTACACAAAAGCATTAGAAATAAACCTCGAAAAATCTTTGTTGAGGAAATATTAACCCTCTTTGAGGCCTAATTCGATCTCAAGTCGATTCTCAATCGTCAGGAATGAAGCGAAGAGGCCACAATGGGTGAGGTCATCGCCTTCCAAAAGCGCAAGGAAAGCGCGAAAAATCACGCGCCGCCGAGCGTAGGCAACGCAGAGATCCTTTTTTTTCTTGGGGTGCGTTATGAACGCATTCAAGAAAATGGGTCAAACGCGCTATACGACAAGGCAAGCAGAGATCGAAAACGAAAAAAGGCTGCCTGCTTAAAGCTGGACCACATTCCGCTGGCTTTCACAACGGACGCTTAAGTTGATCTAAAAAATGTATCTTTTTAGGGTTGGATAATCGCATTCTGTTAAATTTAAAAAACCCAAACTAACTTATTGAAATTAAATTATACTTCTCATTTAATACCGCCGTACAAGACTAATCAATTTTCCCTGAATGCGCACACGATCAGGTCCAAATATGCGTGTTTCATAAGCGGGATTTGCTGCTTCTAAAGCAATGGAGGCGCCACGTTTACGAAGCCGTTTAAGCGTCGCCTCCTCATCATCGATTAAGGCAACGACAATATCGCCCGTATCTGCAACATCCTGCTTTTTTATCACCACTGTATCGCCATCCAGGATGCCTGCCTCAATCATAGAATCTCCCTGCACTTCAAGTGCAAAATGCTCACCATTTGCAAGGAGATCGGGCGGCAAGCTGATTGAATGACTGTGACTTTCTATTGCCGAGATTGGCGAACCTGCAGCAATCCGGCCCATGATAGGAACAGATGTATTGAGTTCATATGATTCTTCGCGTCGTTCTGAAAGCGGCCTTACGCGATTAAGAGCGCCATCGATAACGGATGGTGCAAATTTGCCGCTTGTAACGTTAGCATTCTGTCTCGTTGAGGACTCTGGTAAGCGAAGAACTTCTAACGCGCGCGCACGATTTGGTAGACGTCGGATAAACCCACGCTCCTCCAAGGCGAGTATTAGTCGATGGATGCCTGACTTGGATCTGAGATCTAAAGCCTCTTTCATTTCATCAAATGAAGGCGGGACGCCGGATTCCTTCAATCGCTCATGAATAAATCGGAGCAAGTCGCTTTGCTTCTTGGTAAGCATTCCCAAACCTCCAAACCTGCCCAATCAGTGTTTGCGCTCTATTGAAGCGGTCAAACACGGAGCCGCAAGCACAAAACAAGAACGATTATTATCTGTTCTTGCTGCGTTCTACAAGCCCTTTTTTAAAGATTTTCCCAATCAGCAAGCCCCTGCGCCAGATAAAGGCTACCAGAGGGCTTAGGCGTGCAATAGCGCAGGGGCATATGATGATACCCGCATTTGTCTCAGCATTGGATTACTGGCGCGCTTTTGCTCATTTTTTAATATTGGAAGCTGACGCTGCTGGGCGCTTTGATTTCTTTTTCTGAACCTGAGCAGTAGGCTCAACTTCATGCGCGACCGCAGTCATATCCCGACGCGGGTCTGAAGCTAAAGCCCGCACTAAGGGTGCTTGTGTCTCTGATGCATGACGTTCCGCAGCCATTCGCGCCGTTGTGGGGGAGATGACTGAAGCGCTCTGCGTAACTTGCTGATCAAGCGGTTTAGGCGTCTGACGCGATTTCTCTTCTAATTTAATTTCTACTGGCGGCTCGATTGCCTCTGGACGACTGACATCGACGACGCGAGAAGAAAAAGACGGATGCTGACCGCCATCTTGATAGATAATTCGTACCGGAGACAAACCGTTACGCTCTAATTCCGCCACTTTGGCGTTATCTTTTTCTTCCTTTTCAGAGACTGCGCGCGCAATATCAGGATTGGTTTTCAAAGAAGGACATGAGGCGCCGACGTCCATATTCTCACCGTCTACAGGCGTTGCGTCAAAGACATATTTGTAGCCACAGAAAGCTACGCGAGGCTCCTGCTTAGTCACTTCAAAATGGTCATTGCCTTGTTTCAGCTGCTTCCAGAAAGAAATATTCGCATCAAGACGGTGCTTTGCCATATTTTCCGGGGTCATGCGAAATGGGTAGGATTGCATCTGAATATTTCGCTGACCGCCCTCAAATGCTGAGCGTGCAATCGCATAAATCTCAGCAATTTGTTTGTCCGTCATAGAAAAACAGCCTGCGGATGAGCACGCGCCGTGAACCATGATTGCGCCACCCGTATGACCCAGCGCTCGATCAAGTTGATTGGGGTAACCCACATTAAAAGACAAATAATAATTTGAGTTAGGATTCATTTGACCTGGAGTGATCGCGTAAAATCCCTCTGGAACCTGACGATCGCCCTCGCGCGTCTTTGGTCCCAGTTGGCCTGACCAGCGGCACATTGGATAAGTCTTGAGATGCGTGTAGCGCCCATCCGAACGCATTTTCCAAATCTCAAGTTCAGCTTCTTTTTTATAAGATCTAATGAGCATTGGCGCTTGTGGATCTGATCCGACCTGAGCCATCAAAGCAACGGTTTCAGAGGGGATCGGCGCCTGAGCGCGATGTGCAAAATCCTCCTGACACGCGCTCAGCGTTAAAACAGCTGCGCAGACCGTCATTTTAACTAGAATAATCCGACCAAAGGACATTCTCACCCTTTCCAACCCGCCTCATGGCTCTGAGTGCATTTTAGGATCTCAGTATTGACATCGCGCCATGAAAAATATTGCGCCAGCTCTTAACCTAAAAAATGCAGCCTTATTTCCACAGTCCGCATCCTAACTAGCGAGCAGTAACCTAATCCTTAAGATCAACGACTACACTCATGCGCAAATAAAAAATGGCCCGAGGAACTGTCGATCTGGGAGCCTTACATTTTGGTCTTTATCGCTTTTCTTCAATCTTACGGCCCATTGAAAGAAATTTAGCAGCGCGCAACTCTTTGATTTGCTGACGAGAATAATTCTTCAACCCAGCCAATTCTGTCGCTATCGCTCGGCCAACAGCGGTTATGGCGCTTACCGGATCCCGATGGGCTCCGCCAGCTGGTTCAGTGACAATAACGTCTATTATGCCGAACTTGAGGAGATCCTGCGCTGTAATTTTCATACTTACAGCAGCGTCCTGCGCCTTTGCAGAATCTCGCCATAGTATTGAGGCTGACGCTTCCGGAGAGGCGACGGTGTAAACTGCGTGCTCAAGCATTAGAACCTTGTTTGCCGCTGCGATCGCAATTGCGCCGCCAGAACCACCTTCACCCACAACAACGGCTATGTTTGGCACCCCTAAACTAAGAGCGGCGTCGGTTGATCTTGCAATCGCCTCGGCTTGGCCCCGTTCTTCAGCATCTATTCCCGGAAATGCACCCGCCGTATCGACAAGTGAAATGACAGGGAGACCGAAACGATCCGCAAGCGACATTAGGCGGACAGCCTTCCGATACCCTTCTGGACGCGCCATGCCAAAATTATGATGAAGCCGACTTGCCGTATCTGAACCTTTTTCTTGTCCGATAATGCAGACCGCTTCTCCCTGAAAGCGACCAAAGCCGCCAACAATTGCTGCATCTTCGCCAAAGAGACGATCGCCCGCAAGCGGTGTGAATTCTGTAATCAGCTGCTGAACGTAATTTGAGAAATGTGGCCGCTGAGGGTGACGAGCGACTTGAATTTTATGCCAAGGAGAGAGAGACGCATAGAGATCTGTGAGCGCTTTGGCTGCCTTAACTTCAAGCTTAGATAATTCCTCGCTGATGGAGACGCCTTCGCCCTTTTCTGCGAGCGCGCGCAATTCTTCAACTTTTGTTTCTAATTCGGCGACAGGTTTTTCAAAATCGAGATATGAGCGCATGGGTAAAAGAGAATTTCCTGAAAGCAGACCTAAAGCCAGTGATCCCGATGAAGACAGGACATGGCTGGAATCTTGGCAAACTCGCCGCTACGCTCTGGGAAGTCAAGAAAGGGATTCATACATATTATAAACGATCCAGGAATGCATACTAAGCCATTAACATAATAATAAAAACAACCAATATGAGCGCTGATTAATGAAAAAAACGAGCCATCTAAACAACGCGCCCCAAAACTGCTTTCTGACTGTCCCTGATGGGCTGCGCCTACACTACCTAGACTATCCCTGCCCTTCTCCCCGACGCCTACCCCTGATTTGCCTGCCTGGTCTGGCCCGCTCCGCTGATGATTTTTCCCGCGTCGCCTCAGAAATTAACGCGCGCGGCAGGCGCGTCATCGCCATAGATTATCGAGGCCGAGGACAATCAGATTGGGATCAGGATTGGCGCAACTATTCGCTTGATACGGAACAATCCGATATTTTCGCAATACTCGCTGAGGCTGAAATTTCTCAGGCCGTTTTTCTTGGCACCTCACGTGGCGGGATGCACATTATGCGCATCTGCGCCCATAGCCCATCCTTAGTATGTGCGGCGATCTTAAATGATATTGGACCAAAAATTGAAAATGACGGCCTGGTTCGGATTAAGCGTTATGTCGGGAAATTACCGCCCATGAATTCCATGTCCGATACAATCGCCTTGATGCGCATGTCGATGGCGCCATCGTTCCCAGGCGTTGAATGGGAAGACTGGGAAACCTACGCCCGACATACTTTTGTTGAGAAAAACGGTAAAGTCATTCTGCGCTACGATCCGGCCCTGTCACATACGCTAGACAGTGTCACGCCTGAGAGTGAGTATGAAACATTCTGGGGCGAATTTGACTTTTTAAAAAAGGTACAACTTCTTGTCATTCGCGGCGAGACTTCAGATATTTTTTCTACAGAAACCTTAGAAGAAATGAAGCGGATCGCCCAAAATTTACAAAGCCTCACCGTCATGGGTCAAGGGCACGCTCCCCTCCTACTTGATCGCGCGACGATAGAAAAAATTGCTGTATTCCTCGATGATTGCCCTTAGAAAAATCAATTATTTGCTCCCCCGCCATCGTCTATTCACTGTTGAGCCTTATCTGTCATTTCTAACTTCTTTTTTATTTAGAGGTCCACATGCGCCCTTCATCTAACATCCCTGTTCGTTTATCGCAGTACCGACCCTCAGATTTTCTTATTGACGCAGTTTATTTAGATATAAGACTCGATCGCACGGCAACAAAAATAGTCGCCCGTCTCAACATAAGACGAAATCCAAATACGCCATCAAACGCAGCATTAATGCTTGATGGCGATGAGCTCACGCTACTTGAAGTTAAACTTAACGGCACACTACTAGATCAAGAAGAATATTTTGCAGAGCCTGACAGATTGACACTGCATCATACGCCTCAGACTCCCTTCACTTTAGAAATTACAACTGAAATTAATCCATCTGCGAATACGCAACTATCGGGACTTTATCGGTCAGGAAGCGCTTTCTGCACTCAATGCGAGGCTGAAGGATTTAGGCGGATTACGTATTTTCTTGACCGACCAGATGTGCTTGCAATCTACACAACACGAATTCAGGCCGATAAATACGATGCGCCAGTGCTACTCTCTAACGGGAATTTAACGGAAAGCGGAGAGATCCCAGAAACGCGTCAGCATTACGCAATCTGGCACGATCCATTTCCAAAGCCATCATATCTTTTTGCCGTCGTAGGAGGAGATTTAGGCGTATTACGCGATAGTTTTGAAACAATGAATGGAAGGAAAATTGATTTAGCCATTTATGTTGAGCATGGGAAAGAAGCGCGCGCAGATTATGCTATGGATGCGCTTAAACGCTCTATGCGTTGGGATGAGCAAAAATATGGACGAGAATATGATCTTGATGTTTTTAATATTGTTGCTGTTTCAGATTTTAACATGGGAGCTATGGAGAACAAAGGCCTCAATATTTTTAATGATAAATATGTCCTCGCATCCCCTGAAACAGCAACGGATCATGACTATGCTGGCATTGAAGCAGTCATTGCACATGAATATTTTCATAATTGGACAGGCAATCGTATAACTTGCCGGGATTGGTTTCAGCTTTGCCTCAAAGAGGGCCTAACTGTATTTCGTGATCAAGAGTTTTCAGCTGACCAGCGCTCTCGCGCTGTTGAAAGAATTAGCGATGTACGGGGATTAAGACTGATTCAATTCCCAGAGGACAGCGGACCACTAGCTCATCCGGTCCGTCCTGAAATTTATCATGAGATCAATAATTTTTATACAGCCACCGTTTATGAAAAAGGTGCAGAAATTATAAGAATGCTGCGAACGCTCATTGGCGAAACAACATTTCGACAAGGAATGGACCTTTATTTTAACAAATATGATGGGACAGCCGCTACTATAGAAGACTTTATCTCATGCTTTGCTGAGAGCGCCAATCGAGATCTCACAGATTTTTCTCGTTGGTACCATCAAGCAGGAACACCTACACTCTCAGTTAAAAACGAGTATGACAGTGCGCAAAAAACATTAACGCTTACACTTGAGCAGCACACCGCGCCCACGCCCAATGAGAAGGAAAAAAAACCCTTTGTTATTCCAATTCTTTTAGCTCTTATTTCTGAAACCGGCGTGAAATATAGCCTGACAAGCAATCAGATGACCACTTCAGAAATTAACAATAACCTAATTGAGTTTCGCGATACAAAAAGAATATTAAGATTTGAAAATCTACCGACAAAACCTACTCTTTCAATATTAAGAGGGTTCTCTGCCCCGGTAAAAATCAACACAGAGCAAACTGAAGAAGAGCTAGAGCGCCTTTTGCTGCATGACGATGATCCATTTAATCGCTGGCAGGCTGCACAAGACCTTGCGCTTAGAGCTATCTTCGGTCGAATAAAATCCATTAAGGATAAAACGAGCCCACAGAAAGCGGAGAAACTCAGTAACGCCTTTCACACACTCATAACCCAAGGTCTCTCCGATCCAGCATTTATCTCCCAGACACTTGCATTGCCATCAGAACTTGACCTCGCGCGTGAGATGGAAAAAGAAGTGGATCCCGAAGTTATTCATATTGCGCGATGTAGCCTAAAAGAAGAAGTCAGCCTCCCGCTAATTGGCGAGATGGAAGAACTCTACAATCAATTAGAAGATCCGCGTCCCTATCAATCAGATGCAGCTAGCGCTGGACGTCGCGCGCTCCGAGCGACACTACTCGATCTCATTGCAGCGGGAAATAAAGACAAGGGAGAGGCACTGGCAGAAAAGCAGTTTGTCCGAGCTAATAATATGACAGAGCGATTATCGGCTCTTTCAACACTCGCCGTTATTGGGCGGCCTTCACGAGAAAAAGCTCTAGCCAATTTCTATGAGCAGTTCTCGAACGATCATTTGGTGATTGATAAATGGTTCGCGCTTCAAGCCATGATACCCGAACCAACAACAATCCAAAGAGTGATAAAACTCATGCAGCATGCTGATTTTTCGATGAAAAACCCTAATCGGCTTAGATCCCTGATCGGCACTTTTACAAACATGAATTTATTGAGTTTTCATGCGCCCGATGGGTCTGGATATGCTTTGCTGAAAGACGTTGTTTTAGAAGTCGATCCTCTCAATCCTCAAATTGCCGCCCGCCTCCTTTCCTCTTTGCGATCTTGGCGCAGTTTTGAGCCCCGTCGCAGAGCGCTCATTGAAAGATGTCTTAAGGAAGTGCTGGAGAAAGAAAAAATCTCTGCCGACCTCAAGGATATTGCAACAAGAGCTCTGGGTTAAAGCAGCTCAGGATGACGGAGCCGTTCATCTAAAATTAAGGACTAGACAAAGCTCTCAGAAGAGATTCGAATGAAGGTGATTCGGGTAGGCGTCCTTTTGCCCGTATGATTGCCTAATTTTCGGAGAGATCTGATGACGCGCCGCGGTGCAGCGCGAGGCATGAATCACGCCGATAATGTCTGGAGTGGTTCATGCTTCGACCAAGACAAACACAGCAATCTTTCCAGCGCCTCCAGGCGTCATCTTAAAATTATAGCAATCGGCTGTGTGTTTTTTGTCATCTTAAGCGCTCTTCTTCTTTTTACGCTTATTTCCTCAAGAGAACAGATCTTAAAAGACTCATCTTCAAATTTAGATTTGCTGGCCCGTCAAGCAGCGCATGAAATTAATGATAAAATTCAATCAAATCCTAAATTAAATTCTCAAATCTCCTTTGATAAAATCTTACCAGCTCAATCTTATTCTCAAGGCAGGCAACTCACCATTGTTACCGCAAAAGGAGAAATCGCGGCTTCTTATCCATTTCATCCACAATCAACTCTTGCGCTTGATAATCCCGCCAAGTCAAATAATGCTATTTTATTCATTAGCGACAAAACCCATGCCTCTGATCTCAGTTATCTAACTAACATCGAACACATTGCTGTCACTCGCGACCTACCTACGCCCTATGGCCAGCTCATTATAACCCAACAATTGAGTAGTATTTTCTCAAGCTGGAATAAAATCCTTATTTTTTCCGTAACATTATTCCTTCTAGCCACATCAATAATTTCCCTGCTTGTTGTCAGCAATGTTCGTCTCAATCGCAAAATCTCCGCGTCAAAACTATTAAACAAGCTGATACTTATGAGGTTGGAGGCCGCACTGTCGCGCAGTGGTTGTGGCTTGTGGGACTGGGATATTCAAAACAATAGAATATACTGGTCAGATTCCATGCATAAACTGCTTGGCCTCTCAGCAAGCCAGCAATACATATCCTACCAGCAACTGAATGAACTTATTCATCCAGATGACAGAGATTTCTCTCTTTTTAGTGAATTTGAACATGTAGAGAATCAATCAGATCATCAATTTCGTATGAGACACGCTAATGGAAACTGGATCTGGCTGCGTGCGCGGATACAATTACTTGAGCACAGTCAAACCAAGCTGAAACATCTCGTTGGTATTGTAACAGATGCATCGGAAAGCCGCGAACTCATAGAGCGCAATGAACTAGCTAATGCGCGGTTACGGGAAGCAATTGACTCAACATCGGAGGCATTTGTTTTATGGGACAATCAAAATTGTCTCATTGCTTACAACACAAAATTTATTGAATTCTATGGGTTAGACGCCCTGAAGATCACTCTTGGCATGCACAAGTTTGAAATAATGCACTTGGCAAAAGCGCCTCTCAAACAGATAGAAACATCTTCTAAAGAATTAAGCGGGAAAGATGCTCATACCTATGAAGCACAACTACGAGATGGACGCTGGCTACAAATCAACGAACGACTAACGAAAGATGGTGGACACATATCTGTAGCAGCCGATATCACCACACTCAAAAGAAAAGAAGCGCAACTCTATGAATCAGAACGACGACTTACTCAAAGCGTAAGAGATTTAAATCGTTCTAGACAAACTTTAGAAATCCAAGCGCAAGAACTTGCTACGTTAGCAGAAAATTATCATAATCAGAAGGCGGCAGCAGAAGCTGCAAATTTGGCTAAGTCAGAGTTCCTGGCAAATATGAGCCACGAACTTCGCACCCCCCTAAACGCAATCATTGGATTTTCAGAGATGATGTTGGCTGAGCCATTTGGATCGCTCGGATCGCCAAAATATATCGAATATTCTCAAAGTATTTTTAAAGGCGGAACATATCTAAATGAGGTTCTCTCAGACATTCTTGACATGTCCTTGCTCGATCAAGGAAAAGTTCGACTGAAGAAAGAAACCATAAATATTAGCAGCCTTATCGGAGAGTGTGTTGAGCCATATCTTGATCGCGCAAAGACAAAAAATATCAAAATTATAATTGATGTACAAGATCAGCTTAGTACTATTGGCGATCCACAAGCGATCAACAAAGCGCTTAGCGCTCTCATCTCAAATGGTCTAAAATTTAATGATTTTGGCGGCGCGATACGCATTTGCGCCCGTAATCACGGGTCCAAGAATACAATATATGTTGAAGATTCTGGACACGGCATTGATCCAACTCTCATGACAAAGCTTGGACGGCCATTCGAACAAAGCACACAGTTTTTAGAAAATGGCATGAAGGGATCCGGATTAGGCCTAGCGATCGCGCAGTCTATTGGACTACTCCATGGCGGCTGCTTACGCATCAAATCAAAACAAGGCATCGGCACAGTCGTCATGCTCCGCCTCCCCGCTCTTTCTCTTCAGTCCGATAAGGCTAAGGCCCTGCTTCATTCCAGGGAGGCAGCCTAAATTCAATCGCGCATTTCTAGAGAAGGCCTTTCCTGCAGAAGCGGCAAAGATAGAATAACACGCAAGCCGGGAGCATTATCCTCAAGCTTGAGTTCACCATGATGAAGCCGCGCGATCGCAGCGACCATGGATAGACCCAGACCCGATCCTGGACGAGATCGCGAATTTTCTAACCGTACAAAACGACCCGTAACCCGCTCCCGATCTAAGGTCGAAATTCCAGCTCCGTGATCTGCTACACAGATTTCAATTGTTTCACCAACCTGACGTGCAGAGAGATCAATTATTCTAGAACTGCCGCCCATTCCATATTTGAGAGCATTATCAATGAGATTAACAATTGCTTGCCCAAGCAATTCGCGACTCCCTTTAATAATTAACTCTGAACCAATATTACAGCTGATATACGCTCCCTGCTCTTCTGCGACAGGCTCATACATCTCGACAATATCACGCGCGATTGCGCCGACTTCTATGGCTATAAGATTATCGCTCAGATAACCCGCCTCAGCCCGCGCGATCATCAAGAGAGCATTAAAGATTGCAATAAGCTCATCTGCTTCTTCAATAATCTTTTCTAATGCTTCCCTTTTTTGTAACTCGTCTTTATTTTCCCCAATAGCAGATTCAGCGCGATTCCTAAGTCGCGTGAGTGGGGTTTTTAAATCATGAGCAATATTATCCGATACTTCCTTTAATCCAAGCATCAGAACTGAAATACGCTCAAGCATTGCGTTAAAATTTTCTGCAAGACGATCAAGCTCATCCCCTGACCCGCTTACCGCCAGCCGTTCATTCATATCTCCCGCCATTATTCGGCGTGCAGAAGCAGACATAATATCCACACGCTCAAGCATGCGATGCGCAACAAATAAACCGCCAAAAACGCCAACCAAAACTAACCATAACAAAGATACGCCTAAGGCTCGACGTAGGATATCGCGAAGAACCTGATGATCTTCAATATCATGTCCGATCAATAGTCTGAATCCACCGGGTATAAGAAACAATCGCATTAGGGCTGGATGCGCTTCTTCGAGCTCTCCACGACGTCGGTAAAGCGTTTCGATTAGAATATCCCCGCTGCCTGGCGCAAAACGCGGCGGCTCCATATTACCCGCAATGATTTCCCCTGAAGCAGAGGTCAAAAGATAAAGAGACCCCCCTGGCGCACGAACACGTCGCTCTACAGCCTCGGTTAAATCCCTCAACCCTCCCTGAGCGTATTGTTCGGATAAAGCTCGAATTTCCCCTTCAACAGTTTGTTCTATTTGTTCGTCTAATACTTCCTTAACCCGAGCGCCTACACGCGTGAGCACCAAGCCAGCGCCAATAGAAAAAAGCAAAAGATAAGCTAAAGATAATTTAAACGCCGTAGTTCTAAATAGCTTACCTACGACGCCACGACGCCTTTCATGTATTTCCATGTAAATTATTTCCTATTTACATATTTTCTTTAGAAGTCAGCGCTTCTCGTGCAACGCCGACATACCAATTAATATTCTCAAACTATGCATATAGAGCACATGGAGCTTTATTTTCTAATGCGCTGAATCACGATTATAGAAGAATTGATCCGCAAAGAATTCTCTTAAACCCCCTCTACACGCAACCAGAACTCTTTATTTCATAAACCAAGCGATCTACCGGTAAAAATTCATAAAAAAAATTAGCTTGATGATTTTTTAGCTCTCCAATTAGCGTCGTTAAATTTTTTAAAGTCACCTCTAAAATTAATTTCCTGCACATCAATCAGGATGATCGCCCAGCATCTCTTATCATATAACCCGCGCCTCGAATGGTATGGAGCAAGGGCGTCTCGCGCCCCTTGTCAATCTTTGACCGCAAACGAGAAATATGAACGTCGATAACATTAGTTTGAGGATCAAAATGATAGTCCCAAACATTTTCTAGCAGCATGGTGCGAGTCACCACTTGGCCAGCATTTTTCATTAAATATTCTAAAAGCCTAAATTCTCTTGGCTGAAGTAAAATTTCCTGACCATTCACCGTGACTTCATGAGATAAGCGGTCAAGCTCAAGATCTCCTACCCGGTAATGTGTTTCTTCACTGCGCGGCCCAACACGTCGGCGCGCGAGCGCTTCCGTTCGAGCGAGTAATTCAGAAAAAGCATAGGGCTTAGGGAGATAATCATCTCCCCCTGCACGCAATCCCTTAACCCGATCATCAACCTGACCAAGCGCCGAGAGAATGATTACAGGCGTCTCAACATTTTGTTCGCGTAGGCTCGAGATAAGAGACAAGCCATCCATCTTGGGCAACATTCGATCGACGATTAAAACATCATAATCGCCTTCCCGGGCGCTAGCATAGCCAGATAGACCGTCTGAAGCATGGTCGGCAACATGACCCTGCTCACGAAAAGCCTTTACCAGATAATCACTCGCCTCACGATCGTCTTCAATAATAAGAATTCGCATCAATCTCACTCTACTCGAGCTTTAATAAAAACGGCAGGTCGACCGCGAGTGTCGACCTGCATTCTGATGGTAGGCAAGGGAAGAGCCAAAGAAGCCCCTCCGTTAAATTGTCCTAGCGCATCACCCCGCCTTTGTTGGCAAAGCGATAAATTTCATACCATCTGCAGATTTAACTCGGAAGAGAACAGATTTACGCCCCGCCTCTCGCGCCGAATCTATCGCAGAGGAAAGATCAATTCGCGTATTTACAACCTGCCCAGCTGCTTCAATAATGACATCACCTTGCCTCAACCCTTTTTGCGCCGCTGCGCTATTGGGGTCAATTCCCGTGACAACAACGCCTTCACGTCCAGCGCCAGCTTCAGCTGCAGGAGCGACCTCCACCCCCAAACCCGCAACTTCAACGCCACCCCTCCCCGTTTCAACGTCAGCGCGCGCCTCTTTCTCATCGGGCAGCAATCCAAGCGTTAACTTGACTGTTTTCTCCGTCCCTGCGCGCAGATAGGTCAAATCTACCGATTTTTTTGGTCCAAGCACAGCAACGCGACGCGCAAGATCCCTGGGACTATCAATTTTTTCTCCATTCAGGGCGACAACAACATCTCCTGATTTTAGACCTGCCTGCTCTGCAGGCGCGCCATGTTGGGGCTGCGAGATTAGCGCTCCCTTTGTTGATTTCAGCCCCAAGCTATCGGCAATTTCCGGCGTAATATTTTGGATCTTGACACCAATCCAACCCCGCGAGACGACGCCCTTATCTTTCAAGGAAGCAATTACATCCCGAGCAACCTCGGAGGGGATTGCAAAGCCAATGCCAATCGAGCCGCCTGAAGGAGAATAGATTGCAGTATTAACGCCAATGACATTTCCTCGCGCATCGAATGCTGGTCCGCCCGAATTTCCTCTATTCACCGGTGCATCTATTTGAAGAAAATCATCATAGGCGCCTGCGCCAATTTCTCTCCCTCGCGCAGAAACAATACCTGCAGTTACACTTCCTCCCAGGCCGAAGGGATTTCCGACTGCAATAACCCAATCGCCGATACGCGGGTTGCCACTCGACCAGTCAACAAACGGAAATTTCTCTCCATCATTTATTTTAAGTAAGGCTAAATCTGTCCGCTTATCCGTTCCAATAATCTTCGCAGCAAGGGTTTTGCCATTATCGAGCGACACTTCGACCTCGGTGGCATGTTCAACGACATGATTATTCGTCACAACGTAACCATCTTGACTGATAATGAATCCTGAACCCTGCGACATCGTTGCATGCCGACTCTCCGGGCTGCCGCCCTGACGTCCAAATCGCTTAAAAAATCGATACATTGGGTCGTCGGGAGATACATCTGGCGACATCTCAGAAAGCCCAGCGCCGCCCTCGTCTACTTCGACTCCCTTGACCTTAATTGCAACAACCGCCGGCTTAACGCGCTCAACAACATCCGCAAAAGACGTCGGCGAAGCCGGCGCAGAGGCTATTCCTGGCGATGTTATCTCGGCCCTTGCCGCCGGCATTGGGCCGACTGTCGCCACAAGGACGCTCAATGAGGCGACGGCTCCCAACAAATAGAATCGAGAAGCAGTTCTCTTGCTCTCGAATTTATTCAACAGGCACGAACGATGTTTTGAATTTTTTAAGAAATTCATCTCAACTCCATTTTGTGCAAAGAGATTGAGCTAACCTCAATCATCTATCGCTAAGATGGAGACGCGCGCCTTGCAGATGAATGGACGCAAGATGAAACTTTAGTAAGCCTCTTCGTTCAGCTCGATAAACGACAGAGAAATCTTGACCCTCACACTAACCGCCCATCTATTCCGGCAATCCCCGCGTCACAGAGGCAAGGACTTGAACCGCGCACGCGAACGAATGTCATGCTCAAGCCTCCAATGATCAAGCCAATAAGCCTGATTGACCGCGCAGCAAATATAAATCTTGCAAAAAGACTGTAAAGGATTAGCTCTTTGGCCCACCTCGCGCGACGCCAACCTTAGCGGGACGCAATACCCGATCGTTAATCAAATATCCTTGCTCAACGACCTGGGCGACCGTTCCTGCCACCCG
>OMIO01000089.1 GCA_900299115.1 Methylocystaceae bacterium
ATCTATAATTAATATTACAAGCTTCATGCCATCAATTAAATAGTCATACTTTTTGATAATAACTCGGAGGATATAATAATTCTGTTCTGAGGGAGTGGATTTGCGTGAGCGAAATCTCTTTCTAGAAAATACCTGCCTCAACGCCCAGCGCCATTGTTTTCCCTAACTCCTCACAGGCAATGAGAAAATCTAAATTCCACGCACCACGGCAGATTAACGGCTCCTGTATCTTACGCCACTTTAGCCCCGTAGCGATTGCTTCTACACTTTTTTGAGCACCCTTTCCATCATTACTAGCTCGAACAAATAGCATATAAGGTCGGCCTTCCATAAGGCCCTGACAAGGATAATATATCCTTTCAAAAAAATCCTTTAATGCGCCATTCATATAGCCAAAATTTTCTGTGGTCCCTAGTATAATGCCGTCTGAGCGCACCACTTCTTTAGCGGAAGTATCAAATGGGCTCGAACATAATATTGTTATGCCTTCTGCTTTACAGGACTGCGCCCCCTTCACTACAGACCGGCACATCGCCTCCATGTTTGTCGAAGGCGCATGCGCTATGATTTGTATTATTTTTTCAGTCAAGATAGCCCTAATGATTAATCTGCCAGCTCTATTCCCATACGCTGTGAAATAATTTTTGACAATTCTAGATATTTTGTATTTGCTCCAAACTTACAAGATATTATGTCGTATTGTTAAAAGTATCATAAGCATTTCTAAAATAAAAACCGCAGGAGTGACTATGAAGTCTCATGTTATCACTATATTTTTAATACTTTTTTTACACCCATTTACAGCCTCCCAATCAATAGCCAAACCTCTTTCGCTTTTTCATTGCAACAAAGAAGAGGGCTCAGGTTCTGTCAATGACTTCAATTGGAATAGCTATGATTACGCAGGATTTAAATGGATATCCTGCATTGTGGAAGCTGACGAAGTCGTTATTGATAATGTTAGACTTAATCGAGGAAATTGCGGCGTCTTAGATATGTGGTTTATTGATCGACGATTTACTAGAGGACAAAGACTTAATATTTCTTATAGTTGCCTTAGCCCTGTTTTCATGGAAATAGATGCAAATGGTCTTACATCAGCTATTCCTTTGACCAAATAATCTCAGGACATAATGAAAGATTAAATTTATCAATTGAATTTAACCAGAGCCCTCATTTTCTAATAACAGCTGCTTGAGTGAAACGCCCCATCGATAGCCAGACAAAGTTTTATCTTTTGCTAACACTCTGTGGCATGGGACAAGAAGGGCTATTGGGTTTGCGCGACAAGCTCCGGCCACTGCCCTTGCAGAATTCGGAACGCCAATTTTTTTTGCTATTTCTGAATAAGACGCTGTCTTCCCATATGGAATTTCTTGTAATGCCCGCCAAACATTATGCTGAAATTCCGAGCCTCGAAGATCAAGAGGTATCTCTTTACTATAATATTTATAGGTTTCTATTTGAGTAAATAACCAATCTAAATTCCGATAATGCACCTCAATCGACTTTTCGATTACAGCATGAGGAAATCGTCTCATAAAATCCTGCTGAAGGATTGTTTCATTTTGCCCTAATAAAAGAGCGCACACGCCCTTACAACTTAGAGCAATAAAAACACCTCCAAATGAAGATTGCCGAAAGTTGCATAGGAATGATTCTTTTTCATCATCAGTCCTCTTGTTTAGAGGACTGCAAAGACTCAATTGACCAGAAAACATGATCAGAGCGCCTCAAAATATCAGCCAATTGTTGGAACCAAATAAGCACTTATTTAAAGACAAGCACGAGAGAGAGCTTGAAAAGCCCGTGCGCGATGAGACAAAGCTCTTGAACCATCGCCTGGCAAAGCATGTTTTTCTGCCGACATCATCTCACCAAAAGTCTTATCAAGTTCGTCAGGCTTGAATATGGGATCATAGCCAAATCCTTTTTCTCCTCGCGGCGGGAAAACAAGAACGCCATCGACCTGTCCCTCGAAGACATCCTCGTGGCCGTCAGGCCAAACAATGGCAAGCGCGCAGGTAAAATTTGCTCTAAAGGGAGGCTGAACGCCACTGGCTTCTAATTCTTGACGGACTCTTTCGCATGCCACTTTAAAATCACGATTTGCTCCAGCCCAACGGGCCGAATAAATACCTGGCGCGCCGCCCAACGCTTCTACGCACAAACCAGAGTCATCGGCAAAAGCAGGCAGTTGTGCTCGATGCGCCGCTGCTCTGGCTTTCAATAACGCATTGCCTTGAAAGCTATCCTCGGTTTCTTCAGGCTCTGGAATATTTAAGGAGCCGGCAGAAATTACCTCAATACCATAAGGCCCGAGCAGTTGCTTTAACTCCCAAAGCTTCCCCTCATTATGCGTAGCGATAACAAGAGGGCCGGTAATTTTCCGATAACTCACCCTAGGGCGGCCTTTTGTAATGAGACAAGTTCGACTACCCCTTTTTGCGCCAGTGAAAGCATTGCGGCAAGTTCTTCTTGCGAAAAAACCGCGGCCTCTGCTGTTGCTTGAATTTCTACCAATCCTCCGGACCCTGTCACAACAAAATTTGCGTCAGTCTCTGCAATAGAGTCCTCAGCATAATCAAGGTCCAAAACTGGCGTAGCGTTAAAAATACCGCAGGACACTGCTGCAACATGATCACGTAACGGATTTTCCTTGATAATTGAACGTCCTCGCATCCATTCCAAACAATCTCGCAAAGCAAGCCATGCGCCTGTTATTGATGCTGTCCGCGTTCCGCCATCGGCCTGTATTACATCACAGTCGACCACAATTTGACGCTCGCCCAATCCAGATAGATTTGTCACAGCCCTCAAGGATCTTCCGATTAACCTCTGGATTTCTTGGGTTCGACCTGTCAATTTTCCTGCGCTGGACTCTCTTCTAGTTCGCGTATGCGTAGCGCGCGGCAGCATAGAATACTCAGCTGTTACCCAACCTCGTCCTTGACCGCGCAACCACGGCGGGGGCTTGTCTTCTAGTGAGGCGGCGCAGAGCACATGAGTATTACCAAACTTCACAAGACAAGAACCCTCGGCATAACGGGCTACCCCACGCTCAAAACTTACCTGACGCATTTCATTTGGCGCACGCTTACTTGGACGCATGACATTTCCTTTTATGGCTGCGTTCTAAATCCTAAACTGATTTAGCAAAATGCGGAAGCAGTTCTTAAATTCAAAACTGCATGAAATGAAAAAACCGACGCCCGAAGACGCCGGTTAATTCGATTCCTCAGCAAAGTTCATCAGATCAGATATTGCCCACCATTGATTGTCAGTGTGGAGCCAGTAATGAAGCCGGCGTCGTCAGCAGCCAAGAAGACCACAGCGCGAGCAATTTCTTCTGGCTCTCCCAGTCGCCCAACCGCGATATGCGGTATGATATGTTTGTCGAGCACATCCTGAGGCACAGCCTTGACCATTTCTGTCGCGATATAACCGGGGGCGATTGCATTAACGGTAACGCCTTTAGAGGCGCTTTCCTGCGCAAGGGCCTTCACAAAGCCGATATCCCCTGCTTTTGCAGCTGAATAATTCGTCTGTCCGGCCTGTCCCTTCTGACCATTAATCGAGGAGATGACAATAATTCGACCGAAGCCTCGGTCGCGCATTCCGTTAATCACTGGACGCGTTACATTGAATAACGAATTAAGATTCGTGCCGATAACGGCGTTCCATTGCGCCAAGTCCATTTTATGAAACAAACGATCTTTTGTAATACCTGCATTGTTGACAAGAATTTCAACTGCACCGAGATCTTTCTCAATCGCAGCAATACCTGCGGCGCAAGCCTCGTAATCTGAAACGTCAAATTTATAGACTGGGATACCGGTTTCCGCTTTGAATTTATTAGCCGCCTCATCATTGCCGGCATAGGTCGCTGCAACCTTATAGCCTGCAGCCTTAAGCGCCTTAGAAATTGACTCGCCAATTCCGCGCGTTCCACCTGTTACAACTGCTACTCTCGTCACATTCCACTCCCTGAAAAATATTCTAACAGAGGCAGCTGAGCGGGATCCGCACAGCTGCTATTGATTGGCTTCATTCTTGAAAAACTAGCGCTCCACTGTGAGCGCAATGCCCATGCCGCCGCCGATGCAGAGTGTTGCTAGACCCTTCTTTGAGCCTCTACGCGCCATCTCATGTAACAACGTCGTCAGAACGCGCGCGCCAGAGGCGCCGATGGGATGTCCAATTGCAATCGCCCCGCCATTAACATTCACAATCGCAGGATCCCAGCCCATGTCTTTGTTGACGGCAATGGCCTGTGCGGCGAAAGCCTCATTCGCCTCAACCAAATCGAGGTCTGAAACTTTCCAGCCAGCCTTCTCTAACGCTTTGCGCGAGGCGGGTATTGGGCCTGATCCCATTATTGCTGGGTCAACGCCCGCTGAGGCCCAAGAGGCAATCCGCACAAGCGGGGTGAGCCCGCGCTTCTTGGCTTCAGCAGCGCTCATAACCACTAGAGCAGCAGCGCCATCATTAATACCAGAAGCATTTGCAGCCGTTACTGTGCCATCCTTAGCGAAGGCGGGACGAAGTTTAGTAACGCTCTCGAGAGTAACGCCATGCTTAATATATTCGTCGCTATCGACAACAACATCGCCTTTCTTGGTTGAAATCGTATAGGGAACGATCTCATCCTTAAATTTTCCGGCCTTCTGTGCCGCTTCAGCCTTGTTTTGCGAAGCTACGGCAAAAGCATCCTGTTGTTCACGCGTAATTTGCCATTGCTTTGCAACATTTTCCGCCGTGAGCCCCATATGATAATTATTAAAAGCGTCAGTTAAGCCATCGAGGATCATTGTATCAATGAACTTAACATCCCCCATCTTTGTTCCGACCCGAAGTTGGGAGGCGTGCGTTGACAACGACATCGATTCCTGGCCGCCCGCGATTACCACTGACGCGTCGCCAGATTGAATCTGCTGCGCGGCCAGCGCTACGGCGCGCAATCCAGAACCACATACCTGATTGATGCCGAAAGCTGTCTTGCCTTCAGGAATTCCTGCCTTGATTGCAGCCTGTCTTGCTGGATTTTGGCCTTGAGCTGCGGTTAGCACCTGACCAAGAATGACTTCATCAACCGCGCTGGCATCAAGTTTAGCACGGTCTAGAGCCGCCTTAATCGCGACAGCGCCGAGCTCGTGAGCCGGAACCGCGCCGAAGGCTCCGTTGAACGATCCAACGGCGGTGCGCGCCGCGGAAACGATCACGATGTCGGTCGTCATATCGATCTCCCTTTAAAAAGTTTCTTTAAATTTCGTCCCAAACGCTGATGATCCGCGCAGAAACGGACTTTCTTCAGCATTGCCGCCTTGGCTAAGTCAAGCCATGAATGGTTTTGCACGGAATTCTTGATAAACGAAAGCCATCTCGCAAGATAATATTGCCGCAGGCGCCCATTTGAGCGTATCTTTGCTGCAGCGCGGTCTAATATTCTTTCACGCGCCAGGCCATCGGGCCGGGAATATGAGGCGAACCCATGGCCACTGAAAAAAAGCCGACGACGATCAAAAAATACGCCAATCGGCGTCTCTATGACACTGGAACAAGTACTTACGTCACGCTAGAGGACCTCGCCGCTATGGTCAAACGCGGGGAAGACTTTACCGTCTGCGATGCAAAAACGGGTGAGGACATCACAAGGCCCGTATTGACTCAAATTATCTTTGAGCAAGAAGGCAAAGATGGCCAAGGCCTCTTACCCATCGCTTTCTTACGCCAGCTAATCCGTTTCTACGGCGATTCAATGCAGATGCTTGTTCCAAGTTATCTCGAGTTTTCAATCGACAAACTGACTAAAGAACAACAAAAATTTAGAGATCAATTTACAAGCGCTCTTGGCTCTGGTCCATTCACTGAGCCAACCCTGCAAGCATTTCAGTCAATTGAAGAGCAAACACGCAAAAATATGGCCGTGTTTCGTCAAGCTTTGACAATGTTTAATCCCTTTGGCGCCGTCTCCGATGGAGGAAAAGTCGATCTCTCATCTGAAGAGACGGAAGACAAGCACGCGAGCAGCGCAGGAGAAGTGGATGATCTCAAGCGCCAGCTTAATGAACTCAATAAAAAGATCGACAATCTGAAGCGCCCCTAGGGCAAACTCGAAATTTGTCACAGTCCAAGAGATTTAATCTAACTCAATGATTGAAGCCTAGCATTCAGCAACTTATTTTGAAATAAAATCTATTTGATACTCGCCAAGCCTTACTCGGCAGCAGGTAAGTCAGATAGAGGAAAATCGATTATAATCAAATTTCCTCGTTTTTCTTCGCTGATAATTGAAAACGAAGCAGACGAGCGTTCAATTAATTTTTCTGGTTCAGTTAAATAAATATTCCGATAAGCCGACTGCCGAGATCCATTTGGTCTATTTGACGAATCTAGCGCTGTTATTATTTCATCTCCTGATACGCTAACCCCTGTGTCTTTAATTTTTATGCTAAAGCTTTGGTGATCCGAGATAGCTGTTGAAACGATAACCTGCCCTCCAGCCATGTTAAATTGCACAGCATTGGTGAGAATGCATAATAAAGCGCGCCGCAATGAAGGCACATTCGCGCGAATAAAAATAGACTCCGGGGCAAGCGCCAGCCGAATGACTACTTTTTTCTCTCTAGCCAGAGCCTGAGTCTGAGCAACACAGGCAGCTACTAGCTCATTAATTGCAGCGCTTGAAATTACAAAGTCATGCGCGATTGATTGTGATTGAGATGCTTTCAGATAGTCATCAATGCTTAAGAGAGCCTGCGCGATTGAGCTGCGGATATTTTTAATTTTTTGAACATGTGATTCCTGATTGAGTGAGTCGGATTGCTCCATAAATAATTTTTCGTTTTGAGCAAAAATTGATTCTAAAATTTGTTGAAGGGGACTTAAATGATCTCCCGACACATGATCGTCCATAATTGAATTATCAGACCGTACGTTGAGAAATTCTTGGATATTATACCTCAAAGAGACATGTATTTTGCCTAAAGCTTGTGGCGCACAACTCAGCAGTACTTCAGATTTTTCTGGATCAACCCAGGAAATAAGCTCTACGGTTTCCTTAGCGCCTCCGCGAATGCAATCGATGGCGCGGATTATCGCCGCTTGCGTCTGTGAATTTAAGAATGGGCTAAGATATCTCGCTAAACCAGTCACCTTCTCGCAAACAAAAAACTCTGCAAATCGCATCGCAACATGCTCAATTCGGCCATCGACCGAAATGATTGCTGTGATTTGATTAGAAAAGTTTTTTTGTGGATTTGCGGCGTCATTTTCGATGCAAATTGGCGCTGCCTGCGCTACTTTTTTTGCACCCTCTCTGTAATGTCGATTTTGGTCTATCTCGAGAGATTTTTTTAAAATCAAAGTAACGGTTGCTGACGCGTCACCCCATTCAGCCGCCAAACCGCTTGCTTCTAAATCTCCTCTTATGAATTTGGAGGCCTTAATTAAATCATCTGGATCGTGCGCGCCGAATACTTTCGACACGCCGCCATCCTTTATCAATGCAGTGAAATCCTCATAGCCGAATTCCTGCAACACAAAATTATTAGCAAAAAGCAGCTCTTTCTTACGCGAAACCGTGACGCCAATGGGGAGACGATCTAACAAACTCGTAAGATCGAGCCGATCTCCATCAGACACCCCGCTTTCGTCAGGAAATGGCTGCGACGAGAACGGCGTGATTTTTTCTTCATGAGATGCGTCATTGATGAGCGCAAGCGCGATTTCATTAAAAGCCGAGAGTTCAGTCTCTGATAAAACACTTTCATGCGTCTTATTGTGATACTGTAATTTTGATTGACGTCGTAATGGAATGACATTTGTGCATGCGCTCTGAACAGGGGCGCCAGTTATTTCATGTGACGTTTCGTGACGCGTTAATTTCAGGTCCTGATGAATAAATGCTTGATTAAGATGCAACAAACCAAAACCGCTGATACCCAAGCCGACACCCTTGGCGCCTATGTTTCGAACAATTCCTAATGAGGAGGGGATCCATGCTTCTGCGCGCGCGAGCGGCCAGACAGCGACAATTCCCGTCAGCGACGTTTGAGACTTCAGAGCGAGATCTAATGGGAAGTCTTGCTTTTGTATAAATTGACTTATCGGCTGGCCCAGCAGATTAGCGCATGGCCGTCCCGTAATCATTTCAAATTCTGGGCTTAATTTTATCAGCCGCCCTGAAGAATCTGCTTGCCAAAGGAAGCGGACCGTTTCAACCCCATAACAATCACGTAATTGAGCGCGCAAGACCAGGTCCGCCGGTGACGGCTGGCCTAGTTCTGTGCTTTCGCCGCTCATGGCTTCGTATCCTCGTTTTTCCCCTCCCCAAAACTGATTGTTTGGATCCGGCACAAAAGAAGAGAAAGAATTTAGCCTTGCTCCGGCAAAGGGTCCAGAGTTGGTTAGGCCCCTTG
>OMIO01000090.1 GCA_900299115.1 Methylocystaceae bacterium
ATTATCGCCTTCGCGCCTATTGTTGCACTACTCCTGGGTTTATCATCCATTACTGTCCCTTGGAATACATTAATAATTTCTGTTATACTTTATATACTTTTTCCTGTTGTTGTAGCTCAGCTTTGGCGAAACCGCTTAATGCGTTCAGGCAGTAATATCGCTATGGCGCAGGTTTTAAAATTCTTGGCTCCGCTCTCCTTATTTGCGCTACTGCTAACCCTTGTTTTATTATTTGGTCTACAAGGCGCTCAAATTATCACTCAACCAACAATTATCGCCCTATTGGCCGTCCCAATTTTAATACAGGTCTATTTTAATGCTGGTCTTGCCTATTTTTTAAATCGCCTATTGGGCGAAGATTGGTGTGTTGCTGGGCCTTCAGCGCTCATTGGGGCGAGTAATTTCTTCGAGCTAGCAGTCGCCACAGCAATTAGCTTATTTGGGTTTCAATCGGGAGCCGCGCTAGCCACTGTGGTTGGCGTATTGGTTGAGGTTCCAGTGATGCTATCGGTCGTAAGTATCTTAAAGCGCTCAAAAGTCTGGTACGAACAGGGCGCGAAGCGCGGATGATCTATCGTAGCGCCTTGATAAGAAACTAAATTCATCAGATAATACGAGATAGATTCATCTGATTATATGGACTATCTCTCGCTACTTGGATATAAATATGCTTGGGTAAAAAATCTTTCTCTCATTGTAAGAAGGAAAGTTTCACCTAATTATTGTCTAGCTGATCTAGCTTTGAGAGTTTTTTATGCATGTAGCTTGGAAGAATGCATAGGATCAGACAAAAATTATAAGAATTTAAAACTCATTCTATCCGAGCGCTTTTTTGAAACTAATCAAGGCAAATAATGGATAAAAGCGCTCGTAATCAAATAAAAAATTGGCGATTTATCGTCCTAAATTTTGTTCTAGCGCTCGCGAATATTATTATCCTATCAAATATCCCTGGATACACAGTGCTTGTTCCCTATGCGGCTGGGAGTTTGCAAGGCGTGACGCCAAGTTTTGGTACTTGGGGCACAACAGACGCCATGATGGGTATCGTGATGGGATTGCCGCTGGCGCGATGGTTTTCAGCACGCTATGGCGACTATCAAGTCTATGTTGCGGCGTTAATTTCCTTCGCGCTTGCGTCACTCGCATGCGCTTTAAGTGAGACAATCTCTTTTTTCGTGATGATGAGATTTTTGTTAGGTCTCGCTGGTGGTGTTGCATTACCAATTGGTCAAACTTTAGCTCTAAATGAATATCCTGAGCGATATCGAACTTATGGTGTCGCCTTCTGGGCAATGCAGAGCATGGCGCCCTTTACACTTGGCGTTTTTATGGGAGGATTCTGGGCCGAATATTTTAATTGGCGGTGGCTATTCTATTCTAATATTTTTCTTTCAATTCCTATCGCTGGATTTGTTTATGCTTTGTTTTATGGATACGCCTATCCTCGTAGGATCGCGCGTTTTGATCCAATCGGCGTTGTACTCCTCACATTAATCCTTGTCGGGACGCAGACGATCCTTAATCAGGGAAATGATTTTGACTGGTTTGGGTCGCCCTTTTTATTGCTATTGCTTATTCTTGTTATTATTGCACTACCCACCTTTATCATTTGGGAAATGGGCGAACGCCATCCTGTTTTGGAAATCAGATTATATGGCTATCGCAATTACGCAGTGGCAATGGGCTGTTCTGTTGTAGGATTTTTGATTGTTCAAGGAACATTATCCGTTTTTGTGGGTCAATTACAAACATTGCTAGGTTATACCTCTTCTTTAGCTGGCGTTGTTTATTTAATGATGATGTTTCTCGCCATCCCTATGGTTTCTGTGGTGCATGAGATCGTCAAAGATATCGATCTTCGTTTTCTATGCTGTTTTAATTTTATTGGGTTTGCAGTCGTTCTAACTTGGCTTGGATTATTTGATAAAACGGCCTCATTTGATCAAATTTCAGCGCCAATGATTTTTTTTGGTTTCTTTCTCGCAACATTTTTTGCGCCAACTGCCGCCCTTGCTGTTCAGGATATGTCAGGGCAACGACTTATCCGCGCTGCGGAAGAATTATCGATGTTAAGAACTGCAGCAGGCGCGATGGGAATTACATTGCAAGGCGTTGTTGCTTTTCGTCGCGCGCCATTTCATCAGTTGGATCTTGCAGATCACCTTGGCGGTCGGCGCTTTGCTTCTCTCGATCTTTTACCCCAGCTCATTGAAAAATTTAAAGCCCTAGGAATGAGCGATCAAGTCGCTCAAGCGCAGATCGCGCGCTTGATGAAACTGCAAGCCGCTTTGCTTGGTTTGGGGGATGTTTTCTTTTTGGGCGGATTCTTGTTTACTCTACTTGCTCTGTTTGTCTGGCTGGCTGCCAAGCCAACTATGAAAGTCCGTAAAAAGAAAGAAAAACTGCAAGAACTCAAAGCTAAAGAAATATTGGATGAGGCATATTAATAAAAATCAATTATTCAATGAAGGCTCTGACCCGTCAAATTATCAAAGAGCGAGCGGTCCTGCGTTGAGA